>CALROF020000157.1:0-15380 GCA_943369775.1 Reyranella massiliensis 521 | reverse complement strand
CCGGCAGCGGTGACGGACCTCGAGCGGCTGTGCCGCGAGCGCGGCGTCAAGCTCACCGGGCAGCGGCGTCTGGTGCTGGATGTCGTGGAGGCGTCGACCGACCATCCCTGTACGCACGAGATCCACCGCCGCGTGGTCGGCCAGGACCGCCGGATCGGGGTGGCGACGGTGTATCGGACGCTGAACAAGCTGGTGGCGGCGGGGATCCTGACGCGGCACGTCTTCCGCGACGGCAAGTCGCGCTACGAGCGCAGTGGGCGGGCGCCGCACCCGCACCTGATCGACGTGACGACGGGCCGGATCATCGAGGTCGACGACGAGGGCCTCGCGCAGCTGGTCGAAGAGGAGGCACGCCGGATGGGCTTCCGCCTCATCGACTATCGCCTCAAACTGTTTGGGGCGCTGAAAGAGTAAATCGATACTGGGCGCGCTTGTGTATTCGATATAGAGAAGTTCCCCGCTGCGATCGGTAAGCGTGGGTACATGAAGTTGGTGGTTAAAAAGTCCCCGTTGCATGGCAAGGGCCTCTTCGCTGGAGAGGACATTCCCTGGGGCGCAAAGATCATTGAGTACAAGGGAGAGAAAATCTCCGACGCACTGGCCGAAGACCGTATTGCCGAAGGTGCTGATTGCATCTTCGAACTCGGCGACGACGTGAACGTGGATGGGGCCGTGGATGGCAACGAAGCGCGCTACGCCAACCACGCCCGCACCAATCCCAATTGCTTCATCCTGCGCGAGAACGGCCAGATCTGGCTCGTCGCCGGCATCGAAGGGATCAAAAAGGGTGAGGAGCTGACGTTCGACTACGGGTCGGATTTCTACCCCTAGAAGGCCAGTCAGGACGCCGCGGCGTCCGGAACGACGCGGCGTTTCAGCGGAAGCCAGCGGCTCCGCGGGATCGGCCGCAACGTCTGCAGGAACTGCTGCGCACAACGTTCCCAGGTGAAGCTTTCGGCATGGCGGCGGCAGTCCGCGGGATCGCGCGCGACGGCGGCGAGGCAGGCGGTGCGCAAATCCTCGTCGAGGGCGCCGACCTTGGGATCGGTTACGACGTCGAGCGGGCCCGGAACCGGATAGCCTGCGACCGGCACGCCCGAAGCCAAGGCTTCGACCATGACCAGGCCGAAGGTGTCGGTCCGGCTGGGAAAGACAAAGCAGTCGGCCTGGGAATAGCGCTGCGACAGCTCGTCGGTGTCGACAGAGCCGAAGAAGCGCACGTCTTTGTAGCGACGCTGTAGTTCCTTGAGCTGGGGACCGCCGCCGACCACCCATTTGGTGCCGGGCAGATCGAGATTGAGGAACGCTTTGATGTTCTTCTCGATGGCGACGCGACCGGCATAGAGCCAGACCGGCCGGCCGCCGCCCTGTTCGTCGTTAAGTTCGGTGCGCGGTTGCGGCTGGAATGCCGTGATATCGACGCCGCGCGACCATGGTACCAGATTCACGAAGCCACGCTCGGCCAGTTCCTCGCGGATGGCGGGGGAGACGACTAGCACGGCTGCCGACGTCGAGTGGAAGCGACGCACGAAGGCATAGCTCCACGACAAGGGTATGCGGACGCGGGCGCGCACGTATTCGGGGAAACGCGTGTGATAGGCGGTCGTGAAGGGAAGGTTGCGGCTCTTGCAGAAGCTGCGGGCTGCCCAGCCAAGCGGACCTTCCGTCACCAGATGAATGGCGTCGGGGGCAAACAGCTTGAGCATGTGCGAGAGACGTGCGCCCGGAAACAGCGACAGGCGAATCTCGGGATAGGTCGGGCAGGGCAGGGTCCGAAAACGGTCGGGGCCGAAGACCTCCACCTCGTGGCCTTCCGCACGCAGCAGCCGGGCGACGGTCTCCAGAGTGCGCACGACACCGTTGATCTGCGGCCGCCAGGCGTCGGAGACGATGGCAATGCGCACGTTTGCTACTCCGCGGCGAGTTGTTGAGCGGCCGACAGCGGCAGGCGGCTCGAACGGCGGGCCATTTCGTCGGCCCAGTGCACGATGCGCAGGCGACCGTCGAAGTCCTCGACCAGAGCGGTGCAGCTTTCGACCCAGTCGCCGTCGTTGCAGTAGAGGATGCCGTCGATGGTGCGGATCTCGGCATGATGGATATGGCCGCACACGACGCCGTCGACGCCACGGCGGCGGGCCTCGTTGGCAACGGCATTCTCGTAGTCGGCGATGAACTGCACCGCGTTCTTGACCTTGTGCTTCAGGAAGGCCGAGAGCGACCAGTAGGGCAGGCCGAGCTTGCGGCGGCCCCAGTTGAACAGCGTGTTGATGCGCAGTGCCGTGGCGTAGGCCCAGTCTCCGAGGATGGCGAGCCAGCGTGCGTAGCGCACGATGCCATCGAACTGATCGCCGTGGATGACCAGCAGCTTGCGGCCGTCCGGTGCCTCGTGGATCGCCTCCTCTTGAACGCGGACGTCACCGAAGGTGAGCTGGCAGTATTGGCGCGCCGCTTCGTCGTGATTGCCGGGGATGTAGACGACGTTGGTGCCCTTGCGGGCCTTGCGCATGATCTTCTGAACGACGTCGTTGTGGCTCTGCGGCCAGTACCACCAGCGCTTCAGACGCCATCCATCGACGATGTCGCCTACTAGATAGAGATGCTCGCTCTCGTTGCGCTTCAGGAAGTCGAGCAGGATCTCTGCCTGACAACCCCGCGTGCCGAGGTGAATATCGGACAGGAAGATTGCCCTATGCCGGGCTGGTTGGTGGCGCTCAATGATTGTCATGAGAGCGGAGCCATGTGGACAACGATCCGACCGACACAAAATATGTTGTGCGCGATTGCACGGTACGCAGCGGATTGTGTATGTCAGCCGTTGCGTACCGATTAATCGGTTGTGACGGTTCCATGACATTCGCCCCGACGGCCGCTGTGCTGTTGATCCTTAATCCCATTGCCGGCCGCCGTCGTCGCGGTCTGGTCGATGCCGTGGTGGGGCGCGTGCGCGCCGAAGGCTGGACGGTGGATGTCGTCGAGACGGCCGCCGAAGGCGACGCCTGCCGCCTCGCCGAGAACTGTGACGCGAGCCGCTACCGAGTGATCGCCGTGGCGGGTGGCGACGGCACCATCAACGAGGTGGTGAACGGCTTATCACGCAGATCGGCGACGGCGCCGCCGCTGGCGATCGTGCCGCTGGGCACCGCCAACGTGCTGGCGCATGAGTTGGGCCTGGGCTTCAGCCCCCAGTCCGTAGCGCGCGCGATGACGGCGGGGCGCGAGCTGCTGGTGCGGCCGGGCGAAGCCAATGGAAGCGAGGCGGGATCGGGTCCGCCTCGCTGCTTCTCCCTGATGGCCGGTGCAGGCTTCGATGCCAAGGTCGTGGCGGGCGTCACGGCACCTTTGAAGCGCCGCTGGGGTCGCGGCGCTTATGTATGGCGTTCCCTCGTCGAGGCGCGGCGCTACCGGCCGGTGCGCTACGCCGTGGAGGTGGACGGCGAGGTGCATGAGGCAGCCTCGGTGATCGTGACGCGCGCCCGGCACTATGCCGGGCCCTATGTCGTCGCGCCCGAGGCAGCGCTCGACGAGCCGCTGTTGCACGTTTGCCTGTTCGAGCGCTGGGGCTGGATGCACGCGTTGCGCTTCGGCGCGGCCCTGCTGATAGGCGCGCTGCCGCGCACGCCAGGTTACCGCGTGCTGACCGGCCGCAAGGTACGCGTTTCGGTGACCAACGACGCCGGCGAGCACCGGCGGCAGCCGGTGCAGATCGACGGCGACGATGCGCTCACCCTGCCGGTATCGATCGGCCTCGCCTCGAGGGGCGTCCGGGTTCTGCGGCCTTAGCGCGTCTGCTGCAGCCGTCGCACCGACTCGGCGGTCGGATGGCCGTCGGCCGGCAGTCCGGTCTGTTGCTGGAACAGGCGCAGCGCCGAGCGCGTCTTGGGGCCGAGCAGGCCATCGGCATCGTCCTTGTAGAGGCCGAGTCGGGCCAGCCGGTTCTGGATGTCGATCACCGTATCGCGCGACAGCGGCGCATCGTCGGCAGGTGCTGCCTGCTGGACCGGCAATCCGCCCGCGATCTGGCGGGCCAGGATACCCACCGAGAGCGCATAGAGCGTCGAGCGGTTCCAATTCATCACCGCCTTGAAGTTCGGATAGATGATGAAGGCCGGTCCGCGGAAGCCGGCCGGCAGAAGGATCGACGCGGCATCGTCCACCGCCGGCAGCGGCGCACCGCCCGCCTTCTTCACGCCCATCGCAGCCCAGGCGCGCACCGGCTTCTCGACGGTGCTGTCGGCCTGGTCGAGCGGGAAGCCGCGCGGCAGCACGATCTCCTCGCTGGATGGCAGGCCCGGCCGGAAGCCGATGCCGCGCAGGAAGTTCGCGGCCGAGGCGAAGGCGTCGGGCAGGCTGTTCCAGATATCGATGCGGCCGTTGCCATCGCGATCGACCGCCCATTTCGTGAAGGTCGAGGGCATGAACTGCATGTTGCCCATCGCGCCTGCCCATGAACCACGCATCTGGTCGCTGGTCATGTGGTTCATGTTCAGGATGCGCAGCGCCTGGACCGTCTCGTTGCTGAAGAACTCCTGGCGCTTGGTCATGCAGGCGAGCGTCGCGACGGATCGCACGACGCGGAAATCTCCCATGAAGGAGCCGTAGTTCGTCTCGATGCCCCAGAACGCCATGATGTATTGCGGTGGGATGCCGTATTCGGCCTGGAGTGCATCGAGCAGGACGCGATGCTGCGCCATGCGCTGCTGGCCCTTAACGATACGGTCGGACGTCACCGTCCCGCCGACATACTTCGCATAGGTCAGCGAAAACTCGGGCTGGCGCTGATCGAGATCGATGACCTTCTGATCAGGCGTCAGGCCCTGGAAGGCGCGATCGGCGATGTTGGCCGGCACGCCCTGGCGCATCGCGTCGGCCTTGATGTTCTGCAGGCACGCGCGGAAGTCGCCGTTCTGGGCGGCTGCCGAATTTGCAAGCGCTCCTGCAAGAAGTGCCGACGTTGCGGCGATGATCGTGATGTTGGGAAGAGGGTTCATAGGGTGGAGATTATCACGAGCCTGCGACGGTCATGCCGTCAATTCGCACTGTCGGCGCGTTGGTCGAGCTCTTGAATTGCAGGTCATTCGCAGGCGTCATGTTGAGAAACATGTTCTTCAGATTGCCGGCGACGGTGATGCCGCTGACCGGCCAGGCGAGCTTGCCCTTTTCGATCCAGAAACCCGAGGCGCCGCGGCTGTAGTCGCCGGTGACGCCGTTGACCCCGAAGCCGATCATGTCGGTGATGTAGAGGCCGCTCTTGATGTCGCCGATCAGCTCGTCGACCGAGACCTTGCCCTTCTCGAGATAGAAGTTCGAGGTGGTGGGCGAGGGCGGCCCCGAGACGCCGCGCGACGCATGACCCGTGGGCTCGAGGTTGAGCTGCCGTGCAGCCGCGAGATCGAGCAACCAGGTCGTGAGCACGCCGTCGTCGATCACGGCGGTTCGTGTCGTCGGCAGGCCTTCGGCATCGAACGGCCGACTGCCCAGCCCGCGCTTGCGCAGCGGGTTGTCGAGGATGCGGATGCCGGGCGCGAAGATGCGCTCGCCCATCTTGTCCTTCAGGAACGACGTGCCGCGTGCTACCGCCCGACCGTTGATGGCGCCCGCGAGATGGCCGATCAAACCGCCCGAGACGCGGCGGTCATAGATCACCGGCACGCGGGCGCTCTGCGCCTTGCGCGGGTTGAGGCGGCGGACGGCATACTTCCCGGCGGTGCGGCCGACCTTTGCGGCAGCCATCAGATCCTCGAGGTGGACCGCGCTCGACCATTCGTAGTCGCGTTCCATGCCCGTGCCCTCGCCGGCGAGGACGGCGCAGGACAAGGAGTAGCCGCTGCGGCTGTAGCCGCCGCTGAAGCCGTTGGAAGCCGCGAGCATGACGCCGGTCCGGCCCCAGCCCGCCTCGGCACCTTCGGAATTGGTGACGCCCTTGGTGGCGCGCGCGGCGTCCTCGGCTTCCGCTGCCATCGCGAGCAACTTCTTGGCCGTGGGCCGGCCCTTGTCGTTGAGATCGAGGTCGGGCCAGCTTTCCGCCAGCAGTTCCGCCGGCGCGATGCCGCAAGTTGGGTCTTCCGGCACGACGCGGGCCATGTCGACGGCACGGCTGGCGAGCGCGCGTAATGCAGCGGGAGAAAAGTCGGTTGAGGAGACGAAGGCCTGGCGCTGGCCCACGAACACGCGCAGGCCGAGGTCGCGGCCCTCGCTGCTTTCGAGCTTTTCGCGTTTGCCCAGTCGCTGGGCGACGGAGATCGACTCGCCGTGGACGAACAGAGCGTCGGCTGAGTCGGCGCCGGCCTGTTTCGCCCACTTCAGCAGGTCGACCAGGAGATTGGCGTCGGGGGCACCCGCAGCAGACTTCTTCGTCGGAGCCTTCTTCGGGGAACGTGAGGCGGTCTTCTTCGCTTTGGCCATGCGGCCGTTCTACGCGCTAACGGGCCGTGTCGTCGAGATAGTAGGAGAAGAAGAGCAAGCCGGTCGTGGCGATGCCGACCGTCCAGAAAAGAGCGCGCACCAGTTCTGCCACGATTGCCTGATCGGGCCATAGGCGGGCGGCGGCGTCACCGACATATTGATGACCGACGATGCCGATCATTGTGCCCAGCATCAGCGACAAGGCGCCGTTCCAAAAGTGACGGACGATGCGCATCGCCGATCCCTCGCGACGCCTGAGCGGCGAACTGGGGTCCGGCGGGATGGCCAGGTTGGATTTGGCGGCCGGCGGCGGGCGGGCGGGTGACATGCCCGACGTTATAGCAGGTGCCGGCCGCCCGGGCCTCAGTTGCCGGCGTATGCGATGCCGGCGCGGGTCTCGGCGATGGCGCTGTCCACGAACTGGATGGCGCGGTCACGATGGCCGCCCTTGTTTGCCGGTGCGCGCAGCAACTCGGCGCGAGCCGCCTGCAGCGACCCAATGGCGGCCTGCATGTTGGGCTGGTTCGCGCCGGCGGCACAGGCGCCGATGATGATGCCGACGGTGAGGCTGGCGGCGGCGATCTTCAGGGATGGGCTGATCATGCAGTGCTCCAAAAGGAAACGGGCGGGGAGAATCTCCCCGCCCGCATGCTACCTGCCGCTCTGTGGCCGGTGAACGTTTATTTCACAGCAGCCGCGCGGTTTGCAGCCGAGGTGACGGCTTTCAAGGATGCGGCCACGATATTAGAGTCCATGCCGACTCCCCACAGGACCTTGCCGCCCGCCGTCTCGGCCTCGATGAAGCTCACGGCCTGGGCGTCGGAGCCGGCGCCGGTCGCGTGCTGGTGATAGTCGCGGACCCGAATCTGGATGCCGCAATTCTTGCCCAGCGCATCGACATAGCCCGCGATCGGCCCGTTGCCCCGGCCGGAGATCGTTGCCGGCTTGCCGTTGAAGGTCACCTTGGCATCGAGAAGACGCACGTCGGGATGGGCAGAGTCGGGCACCGTAGTGTGGCTGTCGAACTCGACCGGCGAGGTGTTCTCAAGATACTCCTTGCGGAACGTGTCCCAGATCAGCGCCGGCTGGATCTCCTTGCCGGTCTCGTCGGCGATCTGCTGGATGCGCTTGGAGAACTCGACTTGCAGGAGGCGCGGCATGTCGATGCCGTAATCGCTCTTCAGGATGTAGGCGATGCCGCCTTTGCCCGACTGGCTGTTGATGCGGATGATCGCCTCGTAGCTGCGGCCGAGATCGGCCGGGTCGATCGGCAGGTAGGGCACTTCCCAGACCTTGCTGTTCGACGCTTCGAGCGACTTGAAGCCCTTGTTGATCGCGTCCTGGTGCGAGCCCGAGAAGGCGGTGAACACCAGGTCGCCGCCATAGGGGTGACGCGGATGGACGGGGAGCTGGTTGCAGTACTCCACGGTCTGGCGAATCTCGTTGATGTTCGAGAAGTCGATCTCGGGATCGACGCCCTGCGTGAACATGTTGAGGCCGAGCGTCACCAGATCGACGTTGCCGGTGCGCTCGCCGTTGCCGAACAGGCAGCCCTCGATGCGGTCGGCGCCGGCCATGTAGCCGAGCTCGGCCGCCGCCACGCCGGTGCCGCGGTCATTGTGCGGATGCAGGCTCAGGATGATCGAGTCGCGATACTTGAAGTTGCGGTGGCACCATTCGATCTGGTCGGCATAGACGTTGGCCGACGACATCTCGACGGTGGCCGGCAAGTTGACGATCATCTTCTTCTGCGGCGTCGGCTTATAGATGTCGCCAACGGCGGCACAGATGTCGCGCGCGAATTCGAGCTCAGTGCCGGTGAAGCTCTCGGGCGAATACTCGAACACCCACTCGGTCTTCGGGTCGGCGTCGGCCAGCTGCTTGACCAGCTTGGCGCCCGACACGGCGATGTCGATGATTCCGGCATAGTCGGTGTTGAACACGACGCGGCGCTGCAGGGTCGAGGTCGAGTTGTAGAGATGGACGATGGCGCGCTTGGCGCCGCGGCAGGCCTCGAAGGTGCGCTCGATCAATTCGGGCCGGCTCTGCGTCAGCACCTGGATGGTGACGTCGTCGGGGATCATCTTCTTTTCGATGAGCTCGCGCACGAAGTCGAAGTCGGTCTCGGAGGCGGCGGGGAAGCCGACCTCGATCTCCTTGAAGCCCATGTCGCAGAGCAGCTTGAACATCCGGGTCTTGCGGTCGGAGTCCATCGGCTCGATGAGGGCCTGGTTGCCGTCGCGCAAATCGACCGCGCACCAGATCGGCGGCTTGGTGATGACCGCGTTGGGCCATCGTCGATCCTTGATCTCGACCGGTTTGAACGGGACGTACTTTTCTGCCGCGTTCGGCATCATGGGTTTCTGGGGTGACATTGATAGACTCCTCGCGCCGCGCACGGCCGTGTGGCTCTAACGAACACTGCGATGGATAAAAAGGGTGGCGGCGACTGGTGGGGGCAAAAGACGAACGACAAGCGACCCGCAAGGGCCCCGGACGAACCGGGGCGGCGGGTCAGCCAATAAGTCGAAGCGTCGTCAGTCGCAGCATGTTGGGCCGGACAATCCCCGATTTGCCGGCTTCCGTCAACCCACTGCGGTCACCCTGCGGAGGCAGGCTTTCGCAACAGGAAGCTGAAATAGACCATTTCGCCGCTCGCCAGGAGGGACGGGATGCGCGTGCCGTCGACCCCGGTGAACACGTCGGCGATGGCGGCGAAGGGGCCGGAGGCGATGCGCCGGCCGCCATCGCGGCGACGCGGCGTATCGCGATGCAGGGCCTCGATGACGTTGGCGGTAATGTCGCGTTCGGCGACCAGCTCCAGGCCGCAGCGTGCGAGGGCTGCCCGCCAGTCGGCCATCTCATGGGCGAGCCGCAGGTCCGTGTAGTGCAGGTGGCCACCGGGACGGAGCACGCGCTTCACTTCGGCGAAGAAGCGGTCGATCGACGGATAACAGAAGGAAGATTCTACGTTTATGACGGAATCAAAACTGGCGTCGGCGAAAGGAAGCTGCTCGGCGTCGCCCTGCTGGAAGTGTAGATTGGCCAATCGATGATGCTGGTTGCAGAATTTCACCGCCTGGCCGCTGAGATCGAGCCCGACCATTCGCGCCGGCGAGAGATAGCGCGCCACGAACGAGGCACCGCCGCCGCGGCCGCTGCCGACCTCCAGCACCTCGCAGCCCGCGATCGGCGCCAGCGTGGCGACGTGATGATAGAGCGCGATGGGATAGCGCTCGGCATCGTCGGCCGACTCGAGCGCCAATATCGTAGTGCTGCAGTCGAGGTCGGCGTAGCCATAGTTCATCAATGTCCACCAGCCGACATTGCCGAAGCGGGTGGCAAGAAAGCCGAAGAACATGCGCCAGAGGGTACGACGCAAGGCCGGCGTCCGGTTGAGAACCCAGAGAAATGCGTCGGCAATCATGCGTTGAGCGTCCCCCTCGCCTGCACGGCTAAACGACCCACCTTGCCGCAACAGGCCTCCTTTGGGCGAGGTCCGCTTTGGCAAAACTTCGATCGCCGCCTCGAATCCCGAGCGGCGCGGCAGTAGGATGCATACTGAAGCGACGGGGGGCCGTATGCACTGCCCAATGTGTAATACCGAAACCAAGCAGGGGGCTCGCTTCTGCACCGCCTGTGGGACGCAACTCCCCTTGGCTTGCAGAGCGTGTGGCGTGAACAACCTGCCGGGTGACCGTTTCTGCGCCGGTTGTGGTGCCGGTCTTGCGGCGGCATCGGTGGATGGGGCGCAACTCCTGGCGTCGGGGCTGCCGCCGACACCAATCGCTGCGCACCGCCGCGTCGGCGACGGTGAACGCAAGCGGGTGACGGTGCTGTTCGCCGACCTCAAGGGGTCGACTGCCGCGATCGAAGGGCTGGACCCCGAGGCGGCGCTGAACCGCATCGAGCCTGCAGTCCAGATCATGATCCGTCTGGTCCATCGCTACGAGGGTGTCGTTTGCCGCCGGCTGGGTGATGGCATTCTCGCAATCTTCGGTGCGCCGACGGCGCATGAGGACCACGCGGTGCGCGCCTGTTTCTCCGCCCTCGGCATGCAGCGCGAGATGCGGGAAGCCGACATGGGCGAGATGCTGCGCGTCGGGCTCAACTCGGGCGACGTGCTTTACCGCACAATCTCTTCGGAACTCGGGATCGAGGTCGATGTCGTGGGGCCCGTGGTGCATGTCGCCGCCCGCATGGAGCAGCTTGCGACGCCAGGCTCGGTCTATATGACTGGCGAGACGCAGTCGCTGACCCAGGGCCTGGTCGAGACCCAGGCCATCGGCCCACGCGAGGTCAAAGGCGCGACGGCGCCGATCGAGATCTACGAGGCGGCAGGTGCCCTGCTGCATCGCTCGCGCTGGCAGGCCTCGGCATCGCGCGAGCGTGCCCCCTTCGTCGGTCGCGAGGGCGAACGCGCTACGCTCGAAGCGGCGCTCGCGGCACTCGACCGGCGACGCGGCGGCGTCATCGGCATCTGTGGCGAGGCAGGCCTCGGAAAGTCGCGGCTGGTGCACAGCGTGGTGCGCGAGAGCGACAAGGAATCGCCGCACAAGACGGTCTTCGCGGCGGCAACAGCGCTTGGCCGCAACATTCCCTATCATGCGCTGGCCTCGGCGTTGCGCGACCTGATCGGGATCGCAGACAGCGACGACACTCAGCGCATTTCGACCATCCTCTCGACTGTGCTGGGCGAGCTCGATCCGCGACTCGTCGCCGACGTGCCGGTGTTCGTCTCGCTGATCTCGCTGGCCGGCGCGACACCCGAATGGCTGGCGATGGATCCCCGCGGCAAACGCGCGGCCGCACGCGATTCCTTCATTCGTCTGGCGCGTGCGGCTGCGGCGCGGCGGCCGGTCGCCTTCGTGTTCGAGGACATGCACTGGGTCGATCGCGACAGCGAGGAGGTGCTGCGCGCTGTTGCCGAACTGACCCGCGAGGCGCCGTTGCTCGCCGTTCTGACCTATCGTGCCGAGTACAACGATTCGTGGTTGCCAGCGGTGGGTGGCACGCGACTGCGCATGGCGCCACTCGGGGACGACGATGTGCGCCGGTCGCTCGGGGAATGGTTCGTCGAAGGTCCGGAGACCGAGCAGCTGATCGAGCGGCTGACGCGCCGCGTCGGCGGCAATCCGCTATTCGTCGAAGAGAGCGTGCGTGCGCTGGCGCATCAAGGCGCGCTGACCAGCATCGTGGTAGAGGGCGATGGCAGCCAGCCGCGCCAGCGCCGCTATGCCTGCTGGGAGACACCGGACCTGATCACCGTGCCGCCGTCGGTGCACGATGTCATCGCCTCGCGTATCGACCGGCGTTCGCCCGACTGCGTGGCGCTGCTGCAGACCTTGGCGATGATCGGCGCGCGCGTGCCGCTCTGGCTGGCGGAGCGCGTGTCGGGCGTGACCCCGACGCGGACGGAGGCGGCGCTGCACGAAGCGGTGTCGGCCGAGATCCTGGTGCAGGCGAGTCTTTACCCCGATGTCGAATACACATTTACGCACGCGTTGCTGCGCGAGGTCGCGCACGATTCGCTGACGCGCACGCGGCGCGTCGAAGCGCACCGACGCATCCTCTCGGCCATCGAGACGCATCATGCCGACCGGCTGCCGGAGCATGCGGAATGGATGGCGCACCATGCGGCCGAGGGCGAACTGTGGGACGTCGCGGCGACCCATCAGGGCCATGCCGCCGAGCGCGCTCTGGCGCGCGGATCCTATGCCGAAGCGATTGCGGGGTTGCGGGCGGCATTGGAGTCGTTCGAACGTTCCTCGCGATCACGCGAGGCGACCGAACGCGCCATCGACCAGGTCCGCCTCCAGCGAGCGTTGCTCTATGCGACGGGCGGCGATCCGGCGGAGATCAAGGTTGCCCTGACACTGGCCGAAGAACTCGCGCGCGGTATCGACGACCGCGTGCGGCTGGCCTGGGTCTGGGCCGATCAATCGAGCCAGTCCTGGGTCGAGGGGGAGAACGGCCAGGCGATTGGCGCCGCACGGCGCAGTTTGGATATCGCCGAAGAGGCGGCCGACCCGCGGCTGCGAGCGCTGGCGTTGTTCCGGCTGGGCCTCGGCCTCTATGCGGTCGGCGACTATGTCGGCGCAGCCGAATCTTTGGGCCGAAGCTGCGACCTGTTGAGCGGCGATCTCAAGGCCGAGCGCATCGGCACGGCGGGCGCCACGTCGGTGTTGGGCGGCGGTTATCTCGTGACGACACTCTGTGAACTGGGACGCTACGATGAAGCGGATCATCGTCTCACCCAGGCGATTGCAGCTGCTGCCGCCGCGCGCGACATCTATTCGATCGCTGCGGCGCAGATTGCGCGATGCATGCTCGCCATCGCGCGCGGCGACGTGGCGACGGCGATGCCTGCGCTGGAGGCCTTGCTGGGGGCAGCTCGGACGGCTGGCATCGTGGCCGTAACGATCTACCTCGAAACTTTGCTCGGCCGGGCGAAGTTCATTGCCGGAGACTATCCGGGGGCCATCGAGCTGTTGAGCGAAAAGTCGGAGACGGCCTCCGTGCCGCGCGCCAGCTTGCACGGACTGACCAAGATCTGGCTCGCTGAAACCAAGATCGCCACCGGCGTGGCCGCCGAAGCCGACGCGATCCTCGAAGAGGCCGAGCGGGAAATGACCGAACGTGGCGAGGCCGGCAATCTGGCGCACTGCTGGGCGACGAAGGGTAAAGTCGCCTTGGTGCGCGGAAACCTGTCGGCCGCCGAAGCCGCCTTCGCCCGCGGTTTCGACCAGGCCAACATCCTGTGGATGCGGCCCGTCGCCGATACCTGCAAAGCCGGTCTGGTGGAAGTCGCGGCAGCTCGTCAGGCTGCCGCGCCGTCGGCGACCGCTGCGGGTTAGCGCAGCGGAACTGTGATGCCGAGGCTTACGCCCGGCGGCGCCGGATAGGCCGGTGCGTAGTAGACCGGCGGTGGCGGGGCATACACGACCGGCGGCGGCGCGTAATAGACCGGTGGCGCGTAGTACTTAATCTTCGGCGGCTTGGGTGGCTTGTAGTAATAGGGGCCACCGTAATAGTGGTGATGATGGCGATGACGGTGCTTTCGCCAGCCATCATCGTCGTCGGCACTGGCCACGGCGGGCACGCCGGCCATCATTGCGCCGACCAACGCCGCTCCGATCCAGCTTTTTCGCAGTTCGAACATGGTTGTCATTGTCGGCTCCTATCAACGCAGGGGAACGTTGATGCCAAAGCTCAAGTTCCCGCCGGGTCCGTAGGCCGGATAGGCAGGATAAGCCGGGGCGTAGGCGACGGGCGCCGGATACACGACAACTGGCGGCGGGGGTGCATAAACGACCCGCGGCGGCGGTGCGTAGTAGTAGGGGGCTGGAGCCACATAAACGGGTGCGGGAACGTAATGATAATGGCCGCGGCCCTTCTTCCAGTTACCAGCCATGGCGCCGCTCGTGGTACCCAGCATGACCGCGCCGGCAATTGCGGCGACGGCAATCGTCCGCAACTTCGAACGGTCTCCGGCCCTCGTCACGTCCTCGCACATTGAAGCTCTCCTTATGCCTGCGTCAGTCAACGCTCGCAGGAACAACAATGTTGCGCAGCAAATGTGGCCGTAGCCCGTGACCAACTTGTGGTAAGCGGTGGGTAACGTTGGAGGATAAGTAAAATGGCAGGTCCGTTGGCCGGTGTTCGGATTCTCGATTGCACGACAGTCGTGCTGGGCCCGTGGGCGGCTCAACAGCTCGGTGATCTCGGCGCAGACGTCATCAAGATCGAGCCGCCGGAGGGCGATACGACTCGCCAGCTCGGGCCGGCTCGCAATCCGGGGATGGCCGCCTTTTATCTCGGCTGCAATCGTTCAAAGCGTTCGATCGTGCTCGACCTTAAGCAGGATGCCGGTCGAAATGCCCTGTTCAAGCTGGCCGAAACCGCTGACGTATTGATGCACAATTACCGGCCCGATCCCGCCAAGCGATTGGGCGTGGAATACGAAGCCTTCGAGAAGATCAATCCGCGCCTCGTCTATCTGGCGACATACGGTTATCGCGCCGCAGGTCCCATGGGGGCGAAGGCCGCCTACGACGACATCATCCAGGCCGGCTCGGGCCTTGCTTCGCTGCAAACCGTGGTGGCGGGCCAGCCGCGCTTCCTGCCGACCATCGTCGCCGACAAGACCAGCTCCAACGGTGTCGTCTCGGCATTGCTTGCTGCCCTCTTTGCGCGCGAGCGTACCGGCAAGGGTCAGGCCGTCGAAGTGCCGATGTACGAAACGTTGGTTTCGTTCGTCATGGTCGAGCATCTTTACGGCGAGACCTTCAGGCCGGCGCTAGACACGGCAGGCTACAAGCGCGTGCTCAACAAAGAACGTCGGCCCTATCCGTCGAAGGACGGCTACTTCGCGCTGCTGCCCTATACCGACGGCCACTGGAAGGAATTCTGCGGCCTGATCGGTCGGCCCGAACTGGCCAAGGATCCACGCTTCACCTCGCTCGCCAACCGCCTGAAGAACGTCGAGCACTATTACTCGGCGCTGGCGGAAATCTGCGCGACGCGGACTAATGCCGAGTGGGTCGAGTTGCTGAAGAACTCGAACGTGCCGCACGGTCCGGTCAACACGCTGGAAGACCTGTTCGTCGACCCGCAGTTGCAGGCGACCGAATTCTGGAAGGAAGTCGACCATCCGACCGAAGGCAAGTTGCGCATGCCCGACATTCCCCCGCGCTTCAGCAAGACCAAGCCCGAGGTGACCCGGCTGCAACCGCGGCTCGGCGAGCACAGTGTCGAGGTGCTGCGCGAGGCAGGGTTTACGCAGGGCGAGATCGACGCCATGCTGAAATCGGGCGCGACCAAGGCGGCCTAGCTCAGCTTGAGTGTCGAAACTGCATGAGAATGCGTCAAGTTTAGGCGGCGAGAAAGTTTTGAGCGAGCGATTGCTGAACACGTCGGTCGAGGGTGTCGAAGGCTCGGCTGAGGGGGCCGCTTTGAGCGGCATGCCCTGGCAGGAC
>CALROF020000156.1:0-15441 GCA_943369775.1 Reyranella massiliensis 521 | reverse complement strand
CCATTGGCCAGGAGCCGCAACGCGTTGCCGCTCAACTTGTAGGCGATGAGGGTGATCGTCCCGGCAGACGTTCCCGGTCCGCCGCCGTCGCCGGGCCTGCCGGGCTGTCCGGCCCCGCCATCGGTGGCGGCAGTGATGCCGACCTGCTGGTCCGTGCCGTCCTGACCCGTGGTGCCGGGCGCGCCCGGCGGCTGGGCAGCCGGTGCGGCAGGCGTGGTGCCGCTGACATTGATTCCGGCATCGGCGCCGACGCCAACGATCTCGCGCGCGTAGATCGCGATGGTGCGGCCCGGCCGCGAGATGGTGCCGTGGATTTCGAGACGGTCGGCATAGACGATCGTGTTGCGGTCGCCCGGCACGTTGTCGTTGGTCAGCACGCACGGCGCTTCGACCGAGAAGATCATCTTCGTCGTGCCGCCGGGACCGCCCGCCTCCTGAACGATGCGGGTCGCGAGCATCTCTTTCGTCGGACCGCCGCGGCCCCCACCACCATCTGCCGCCATATTGCCTCTCCTGAAGGTTGACGCGACGCGATTACTTCAGCGGCGGCCTCGGCGGCTCGGGCGGCTTCGGCGGCTCGACGGGATGCTCGGGGTCGACCGGATGCTCGGGATCGGGATCGACGGGCTGGTCCGGATCGACCGGATGGTCCGGATCAATCGGCGGGCCGACCGGGTTATTGGGATCGACCGGATTGTTCGGATCGACCGGCTGGTCGGGATTGGTCGGATCGGGCTGCGGGTCCACCGGCTTGTCGGGATCGGGCAGCGGGTCGATGGGATCGGGCTGCGGATCGACCGGCTTGTCGGGATCGACGGGATCGACCGGCCCACTGGAGGACCCGGTATCGTCCATGCCGGCGAACAGGACCTGATCCTTCTCCGGCGGAACCACCGCGCGGTCGACCGGCGTGAGGTCGATGCCGACGGTGAAGAGCTTGCCCGTGGCGACAGCATCCGTGGCCGCTGCCACGGCAGTATCGGCGAGCGCACCGAAATCGAATTCCTTGGTGGCGAAGGCCATCGGCGTCGTGCCGTCGAGTTCGAAGAGCGTGGTGGCGACCCGCCGGTCCAGAGACAGACTGGCGCCGACGTCGGCCACCGCCGGCGACGACGCGCCGGTGAAATACTCCATGCCCTTGACGATGTTCGCTTTGAGGGTAGCGAGCCCTCCCTTGATGCCCGTCACCGGGGTTGTCTCGACGATCTCGAACACGCCGGTCGACCCCGGAATGACCGCCATGCTGCGGATTTCGTTGATGAAATCCCGGGCGTCGCTGCTGACGGCGACCACGCCCCGCGCCGACTCGGGAAGCACTGGCGCCCTGGGGTCGTTGCGGAGGATGGCCAGCGGCGAGCCGTTGGACATGTGGAACATGACCCTGGCTTCGCGGAAGGCGCGGGCCGCCGTCGTGGGACTGAGGTCCGAGCAATAGATGTAGGACGCCTTGATGCTCCGGTTCCTCGCCAGGTCGCGATAGTCCATGACGATCGGGCCGGTGCCGGGGTTGAACCGAATGTCGGGGAACCCGGCCACGCTGCCCGTGATCCTGTCGATGGCATCGATCGCGCCGGCCGTGAGCTTGCTGCTGACCGCCACCGAGGTCGGGTCTTCGCTCGAAAGGGTGAAGTTCAAAATCTCGAATGTCTTGGGACCGACCTCGGCGGCGTTGGCGCCGGAGCTATAGATCGCGGTCGTGTCCGCCCGATCGCGCCGCCACTTGCTCGCCTGCTGGATGACTTCGTCGGCCATCGCGGCATGGATGTCCTGGTTCAGCATCCCCTCGGCATCGTAGAAATACATGCCGCCGCGGCGATTGCCGTTGAAGGCATATTCGGTGTTCTGGATGATCACCGTTCCGGGCCCGGTCAGCTCGACCCGTCGCGCCGTGTCGAATTGCTCCTGGATGATTGCGCGCCCCGCGGCAGCCGTTGCGGGCCTCTCACGGGGACGCGTGTAGAGAACGCGCGTCCGCGCCAGCGCGCGGGCAGCCAACGACCGGACTGGGGCCGCAGCAGTGTTGCGCGCCAGCAGGGCACGCAGGCGAGCGAACGTGAGCATGTCGGTCCTCCCCAGGAGCAAGCACGGCAAGCGGGACGGAACGACACGCTCGTCTTCCGCAGCCGTGCAGCTCAGGGTGCGGACGCTAACATTGCGATCGTAACGGCTGCCACCGATAGGCGAGTGCGCCTACGCATATCTGCAGGCGCTGACTTTTTCTGGGTGCATTTTGTTACCCAAACGAAACAATTCCCGTGCCAACCGCCATACCACCATCGCGGGAGATGCTTTCAGCCGGAGTGATGCGCGACGAAGCCCTCACCCGTACTCGACGCACACCGCGTTGCAGTCGACGATCTCCGTCGGCGTGTCGGCGGTGAGCGTGCCGTCGGCGTGCGCGGTGGCGACGAGGCCGAGCAGGCGTTGCTTCAGCGTGTCGAGACCGGCGTTGTTGGGTTCGACGGTGAGGTCGACGGCGAGACGGATCTTCTTCTGGCTCATGTGAGTCCTCTTCCTCAGTTCACCTCACCCTGAGGAGCGCTTCGCAGAAGCGCGTCTCGAAGGGTCGGCAACAGCATGACTGGTTCCCACCCTTCGAGACGGCGCTCGGCGCCTCCTCAGGGTGAGGTTGTGTTGTGCCCTCTTCCTTTGCAGCAGGTCGCCGGGCAGACCCTCCTTGGTCGTACAGCCCTCCTTGGCTGGCCCGGCTCCCCGTAGCAGTGACCCTTCCCCGGTCACCGAACTGCGCGTCCAAAAAAATCTTCGGCGATCATCCGATCCGATTCGGTGAAACGCGAATCCTGCGCTTTAAATTTTCCGTCTCAGTTTTCCTCGCCTAGCTCTCTTCCACGGTGAGCACGAGGTCGGGGAAGTTCTGCTCGAACACCGCAAGCGTGGCCTCCCAGCCGATCGCCGCCATGTGCGCCTTGAACTGCGTGTCGGAAATCGCAGCGGAGTTCGCCGTCGCCGTCGATGCCGGCGCCGCGATGCGGTTCGGTGCCGCGCCGCCCTCTCCTTCTCTCGCTTCGCTGCCCTTCGCTTCCTGCACCAGCGCGTGCAGCTTCAGCACCGTCATGCCGTCGGACGCTGCGGTGGCCAGCCACGCCTGCGCATTGTCCTTGTCGACGACGCCCACCAGCTCCTTGAGCTTCGACCAGCCGACGGGCCGCAGCTCCTGCCAGGTGAGGCCGAGGTCGATCACGCTCTCGTAGATCGAGGCGAGATAGAGCGCCTTGCGCAGCTTGAAGCCGTGCCGCGCCTCGACGTAGCTGCGGAAGTCGGCATAGCCCGCGCCGACGTACCAGCGCTCGCGATGGATGCGCGCCAGCAGGCCGCCGAGACGAAACGCATCGAAGTCGCTGGTCTCGGCAATCTCCGACGCCAGCCGGTGCGCCTCGGCTTCGCCGACATTCTCGATCTCGTGCGCGGCGCAGGTCAGCGGATCGGGCGCGAGCACGTCGCCCCTCAGCGCGCGCGCCAGGGGGACGTGAGTCTTGGTGGCGAGTTGCATGATGTCGCCTCCTCTCTGGCTCTAGCGGATGAAGGCTTGCGTGGGCGCGGCAAAGGCCGCGGGATAGCGCGTGACGCCGCGCGTCGCCTTGAAGCGGCGGATGGCGTCGCGCTCCTCGTCGGGCGAGAGCCGCGGCTGGCGCGCAAGCTTTGCCAGCAGCAGGCGGTTGGCGATCAGCTCGGCGGAGCGGCGCTTGTATTCCGCGCCGTTGCGGCCTGCTGTGCCTTCGCTCTCCTTAGCGATGGGTTGGGGAGATGGCGCAACTCCGCGCCGCACGATGATGACGGGCATATCCAGCGACCCTCCTTGGTCTTAGCCAGAGCTTTACTTCTGCAACGTTTCTCCTGAATCGCAAGGAATCCCGCTTAAGGAGGATTCCGGATGCGTGTGCAATCGGTTGCACCGAGTCCGTGGCCCATCCTTCGAGACGGCGCTGCGCGCCTCCTCAGGATGAGGATGGAGAGTGAGAGCAAAATCCTCATCCTGAGGAGCCGCGCGAAGCGTGGCGTCTCGAAGGATGGGCCGCAGGTGGAGTTCCATCCCCACCACCTGCAGCGCGGCGCGCAGGTTGCCGACGTTGGGCGTGCGCTGGCCGCGCGCCCACGAGCCGATCGTGTCCTTGCCGAGCCCGGCATCGAGCGACACCGCCTCGCGCGCCAGCCCGCGCTCCTCGATCTCACCGACGAGGCGGTGCACGAGTGGATCGAGAGCAGTGCTGTGAGTCTGGGAACTCATGCTCCTCCCCATTCAAATGGGGAGGTGGCAGCGTCTGCGCTGACGGAGGGGTCATGACCCCTCCGCCGCGTGTAACGCGGCACCTCCCCCGTTGACGGGGGAGGTGGCTTGAGGGCGGTACTGTGCGCGCTCACATGCGCTCCGCGAGCTTGGCGACGTCGTACGAGCGTGGCGTGAAGGCGGGAGCGGCCAGGGGAGCCACGGGCGCACGGCCGAGGCCCAATGCAATCAGACGCGACGCCGGCAGATAGGGAAATTCCTGCTCGTAGTTCGCCGGCACGCCCTCGGCGCCATACTTCTCCGCCAGCACGTCGAGCGGCGTGCGTTCGACGAAATCGAACTCCGTGCCGACGCCGGGCGAGAGGCCGTCGCCGGTGTCGAGGCGCGTCACCGCCATGGTCACGCCGGCGAGCCCCTGCCCCTCCCCGCCGAGTGTGGTCGCCTTGAACTGCAGCTTGGCGAGCGTGCCTTTCTTGGCGACGAAGAGCTTGCGCTGGTCGACCACGATGGTGCCCGCCTTGGGGCCGCGGCGGATCGTGTAGGGCCGGTGGTCGATCACCGTGAACGCCGCAACGAGTGCCGGCGGCCGGCCGCTGTCGCAGATCGGGCACGGTTCCGCGCCGCCGCCGACACACACGAACGTCGCCCAGCGCCCCGCGAGCTGCACCGAATGCTCGTAGAGGCTGGGCACCGCGAGCAATCCATCCTCGTCGAGCGCACCGTCGAGGAAGGTGATGCGCGCCGGCTCGTTCACGTCGATGCGAAAGCGATGCAGGCGGCGCTGCGCCTCGCGACGCACCTCCTGCTCCGCGGCGTCGCGCGCATAGGCCTCGTGGGCCGCCTTGCCGCGCATCATCCAGCTCGGTGTTACGGGGGGCGCCGGTGCGGGCGCGGGTGTGGTCGGAACAGCAGAAACGGAAACGTTGGTGACGATGGACATCGCACGGTCCTCCTTGACCAATGAACAGCGAACACGCTCGACGTGTAGCCGCTCGCGACAATCCTGCAAGTATTTGCGGCGTCGGTTGCTACTTCAGTTCTGCGGCGGCAATGGCGAACACGTCGTCGGCCGAACCGACCGCCACGAAGTGGCCGGCGCCCTCGACCGGATGCCACACCGCGCCGGGCATCCGTTCTGCCACCGTCTTGTTGATCGACGCGGCGACGAGCCGGTCGTCCGTCCCCTGCCAGAAATGGACGCGGCGCTCGATCTTCGTCACGTCGAACGCCCAGCGCCGGTAGAGAAGCAGGCTGTCGCGCACGAGCCCGTCGCTTCCTTGCGCGAAGCACTCGGCGGACATCTCGGCGAACGCCACGTCGACATCGGGCCGCAGCAGGATCTGCCGGTCGTAGTCGTTCACCGCCTTGCGTACCTGCTCGACGAAGCTTTTAGAGAAGCGCGTCGCGGTGAGGCCGAGCGCTGCGTACATGAGCCGGAAGCCCGGCCTGAAGCGCAGCGCCAGCGCGCCGCCGAACGCATCGGCTTTGGAGAGACGGTCCGCGGCCCAGTTGTCGCCGAACGCGCCATAGCTGCCGCCGGCGATGCTGCTGACATGGCGCAATCGCTGCGGGTCGATATGGGCGGCGGCCGCCAGCGCCCACGGCCCGCCTTCCGACCAACCGGTCACGCCGAACGTGTGCTGTCCCAGCGCATCGGCAATCATCACCAGGTCGTCGGCCCAGCCGGCGTAACTGCGCTCCGCCTGCCGCGTGGAGCGCCCGATGCCGGGCCTGTCGACGCAGACGAGCCGCAGCCCGTTCTTCGTGGCCGCCTCCGCGAACAGCCGCGCTTCGAGCCGGCTGCTCGGTCCGCCATGATTATGGATGACCAGCGGTCCCACGGGATCGCCCACTTCGAGGCAGGCGAGCGTGCGGCCGTCGCGGGTCGCGACATCGCGTGGCGTCACTCCCGCTCCTCTCCCCTGTTCCCCGCCCCTCGTCCGCTCCTACCCGAAACTCCCGCGCAGTGCGGTGAGGTAGCGGACGGCCTGCTGCGGCAGGGTCACGGGGCCGAGCGGCGGCGGCGTCATGGAGATGATGCCGTAGTGTTCGAGCGTGGCGGCCTGCCGGTCGATGTGGGCGATGTGCTGGAATTCGAGATGCTTGATGGTCGGCCCGTTGCAGTCGACGCGGCCGTCGACGATGCCGGTGTTGGCCTTCTGGAATTCGCGGATGGCGGCGTTGGTGAGCGGGCCCACGATGCCGTCCACCACCAGCAGCGTCTCGACCTTCAGCGACTGACGCCAGTCGTTGAGCAGGAGCTGCACGTATTTGGCGTCGGGCGGATGGCTCTTCACCGACTGGCCGACGGCTCGGGTCAATCTGCTCATGGTGTCCTCACGCCGTTGGACCTTCGGGGGGACCGAACAGGCCGCCGCCCGCGCCGCTCGGCGACAGTCCGCGCAGTCCTTTGCCCTGCGTCATGATGAGCAGGATGATTCCCAGGAACAACAGGAAGGCGGTTTCCAGGAACGGCACGCGGATTTCCTGCTTCTGCTTCTGCCGCCGCTTGTAGCAAAGCTCGTAGAGGATCAGCCCGAGCCCGTGGCGGAACCACTTGAGCTGGATGTCGTAGGTGTCGCCCGCGAACACGATGGGCGCACCGAACGGCACCGACATGTTGGGGTCGTAGTCGGTGCCGGGAAAGAACAGCAGGTTGAAGTCGGCGGTGAGCAGGGTGAAGCGCGCGATCTGCGCCACGCCGTCGTTCTCGGCCGATTTGGCCTTGATCTCGTAGAACTCGCTCTTCGCGAAGGCGCCGCGGTTGGTGATGATGTCGGGCACGGCGTATTTGCCCTGCTGGTAGCCGTCCATCATCTGCTTCTTGTTGACGACCCTGCCGAAGGAATTGCGCGACAGCCAGTCGGTCACGGTCGCCGGACCGTTCGAGCCGGGGTCGATGAAGATGTCGATGGCGCCCGCCGCCGCGGGCTGGGTGCGGAAGTGGCCGATGATGACGCGCTCGATCTCGCGCTCCATCTGCTGCTGTTCCGCGGGATTGGACCAGAGGTCCTTCGGGGATACGCAATCGCCGTTCGGATTCAGCCCCATGCATTCTCTCCTCGACGCAACTGTTGCCGGTCTCGCTCCTTGGCCTCTCTCTCGTCTCCGGGTGTCGCCGCCGATCAGACGGCGACGGGACGGCATGGTCAATCTGCAGGAATGAAAGTCTCGCCTGCCGCTTTCGCTTCAGCGGCGCGCGCAAGGACGCGGCGCACCGAAACATCGCGCGCGATGTCGATGCGATGACAGCGTGTCGTTCGATACACGCTTCAGGAGAGCAGAGCGTAGAGTAGTGCCCACACCAGAAGGACGAGCATCAATCCAACGACGAGTGGAAAAGAAAGCGAACCGACGTCGTCGTCGTCATGCGCCTGCCGATGTAGCCTGCGACTGTCGAAGATCATGTGAAGCCCCCACACGCCAACGCAGCAGCGCGAGCATGCTCCTCGGCGACGGACTCGGCAAAGCCTTTGCGTGTGTCGTCGTCGCTTTGCAGGACCGTTGCAAATAGCAGTGTCCACGAACGCCCCGGTAGCGCGCGCTCCGGTAGAGCGCGGCTCCGAACGGCACGCATCTTGCTACGTTTTGTCGTTTGGCTTCGCTCAACGCCCTCACCCTGAGGAGCGAGCGGAGCGAGCGTCTCGAAGGGTGGGAACGAGCACCGTGCCTGAGGCCTATCCTTCGAGACGGCCCCCATGAATGATGAGGGGGCCTCCTCAGGATGAGGATGGAGGTGAGTGCGCATCCTCTTCGCCTCCCCATTCAGATGGGGAGGTGGCGCCGTCACGCGGCGACGGAGGGGTCATGGAGATGGTCGACGCGCCTGACCCCTCCGCCTCGTAGGACGAGGCACCTCCCCATCTGAATGGGGAGGCGGATGACGACGAGCAGCGCGGCGCCTGCTCGCCCCGCTAGAGGGCTTCCTGCATGACTTGCCAATCGGGCCGGGCGGCGAGGTGATCTACCAGCATCCGCCTGAGTTCCTCGTAGTGCGGCGCGGCGCGATGCCGTTCCAGCGCCGCCTCGTCGTCGTAGCGCTCGAACAGAATGTAGCCATTTTCTTCCGGTGTTCTGTACAGCGCGTACAGCTTGTTGCCGGGCTCGGCACGCACCTTCGCCACGATCGGCTTCATGGCGGCCTCGAACGCTGCATTGCCGCCGGGCTTGATAACGAGCTTCGCAATGACACCGATCATGGTCGCCTCCTCTGTCGTGATCGCCAAAGGGCTATCCTTCGTTCCTTGGGTACGTTTCTTTGATGACCAGGGCCAGCACCAGCGCGAGCGCGAGCGCCACGAGCAGTGGCAGCGCTGCAAACCGCGCCAAGGAAAGATAGTCGATCTGCCCGTCATGGGCTTGCTGCCAGGCGCCCACGCGCATGCCCGGTCGGCTGATCAGGATACCGCCCATGATGAACATCGTGCCGTTGACGATCGCAGCCGACGTGCCGATCTGGTCGGGCCCAACCACGTCGCCTGCAGTGCTGAAAGCCAGCATGTGCACGGCATTGGCAAACCCGAATAGGAAACAGAGGGCCATCGCGACCGGAACGTTCATCGACGGGACGTAGAGAATCAGGACGATGGAAGCGAGTTGCCCCAATGTGCCGAGGACGATCGGCAGCTTGCGGCGACGCAGCCGGTCTGACCAAGCCGGGATGGCAAGGCAGCCGGCAGCCAGCCCCAACCACAGCAGCGACGCCGTCCACGTCGCGGTCGCAGGCTCCAGGCCGCGCGCCATCATGAGCTTCGGCCCCCACACGACACCCAGACTCAGCATGGAACCGAAGCACATCGCCCCGAACAAGGCGGCGATCCAGACGTGGCGGATGCGAGCAACGGCGGCGAGGTTTCGTCCGAGCGTGCGGAGGAAAGTGCCAACGCCCTCGCCCGGCTTGCTCGGCGGCGGCGTGGCGTCGCGGATGAAGAGCACGCCCAGCACGAACAGCCCGATGCCGAGGATGCCGATTTCGTTGAACACGCTGCGCCACGGCTGCTGCGCGAGCAGGAAACTCAGCAGGTTCTGGCCAAAGGCCGAAAACAGCGACGCCGCGAACTGCACCAGGCCGAACATGAAACTGAACTTCGCCATGCCGAACCACTGGCCGCCGACATAGCCGGCGCCGACGAAACCGGCGCAGGCTCCAATCGCAATGACGACTTGAGAGAGGAGCAACATGCCGAAGCTGCTGGCATTCGCGAAGAGGAAGATGCCGAGCGTAACGAGCGCGATGCAGACAGGCAGCACCCTCCGAGCGCCCAGTCGATCCAGCAGGGAGCCGCTGAAGAACTGGCAGGCCGCCAGCACCCAGGTGTAGACCGCCGCGATCGCGCCGACCTGCGCCACGCTGAGCTGCACGTCCTTCTGGACCGCCGGATTGACGATGGCGTAGCCGGTCTGAAAGCTGAAGAGATAGACCACGAACGCCACCGCGATCAGCCAGACACCCCACGCCTGGACGCTATTGCGCGGCGGCGCACCGGTCATCCCCGTCACCTTAGCTTGCCGCCGTCTTTGGATAGGTCTCCTTCATCAGCACGGTCAGCACGACGGAAATGACGAGTGCAATCAGGAGCGGCATGGCGGCGTAACGAGCAAGCTCCATCGTATTGGCTTGCAGGCCGGCATCGAGACCGAGGCCGATGCGTGCCCCCGGCCGGCTGATCATGATGCCGCCGACGATGAACATGATGCCGTTCACGATGGCCGCCGAGGTGCCGATCTGCTGCGGCTTCACCACATCGGCTGCGGTGCTGAAGGACAGCATGTGAGAGGCATTGGCAAAGCCGAATATGAAGCACAAGGCCATGGCCAGGCCGGTCCCGACCGAGGGCAGGTAAAGCAGCGCGAGGAATGCCAGCAGCTGCACGATGCCACCGACCAGCATCGGAAGCTTGCGGCGCTGGATGACGTCGGACCACTTGGGAATGACGGCGCTACCGGCCGCAAGGCCCAACCAAAGCATCGACGATCCCAGGTCGGCCGTAGATTGCTCCAGACCGTGCACTCTCAAGAGCTTGGGCGCCCAGACGACACCGGCGGCGAGCATGACGCCGAACGTGGCCGCTCCGATCAGCGCGGCGATCCAGACATGACCGATGCGACCGACCTCCGCCATGCTGCTCAGCACGCTTCCGAAGAACTCGCCGACGCTCTGGCGCCCTCCCGAGGCCACCGGCACGGGATTGCGGATGTAGATGGCGCCGAGCACGAACAGCACGATGCCGAACACACCGACCGCATTGAACAGTTCGCGCCAGCCCATATGGTGCAGCGACAGAGAGATCAGATTGACGCTGACGGCCGACGTCAGGGACGCCACCAGCTGCACCAGGCCGAACATGAAGCTGAATTTCGCCATGCCGAACCACTGGCCGCCGACATAGCCGGCGCCGACGAAGCCGGTGCACGAGCCGATTGCCACGATCACCTGCGACAGCAGGAGCATTTCGAAGCTGCGCGCATTGGCGAAGACGAAGATGCCGACCGTCACGAGGGCAATCGAGAGCGGCAACACCATTCGCGCTCCCAACCGGTCGAGCAACGCGCCGCCGAAGAACTGGCAGACGGCAAAGACCCAGGTGTAGACCGCGGCGATCAGGCTGATCTGCTCGATCGACAGCCGGACATCCTTCTCGACGTTCGGGTTCACCACCGAATAGCCGGTCTGGAAGCTGAAGAGATAGACCACGAACGCAACGGAAAGTGCCCATACCCACCAGGCCATGCCGCCGCCCAGAGGTGGGTTGTCTGCAGTGCTTCGGTTCGCCATCTTGATCTCCCCTATGCTGCCGCCGGTCTTCGATCGCCGGCTTTCGGTTCAGCTGAAAAGCTGCGGTGCGCGTCGGTAGACCGGCTTGCCGGCCACGAAGGTGGTCTGGATGGCGCGGTCGTCCGCCAGGATCATCTGGATGAACAATTTCTCTTCCAGATCCCGGGCGTACTTCATGCGGTAGGCCGCGATCGGCGTGGCGATGAGATCTATGACCGCGATATCGGCCTCCATGCCGACGCCGATGCTGCCGATCTTGTCTTCCAGATCGAGCGCCTTGGCGGTCCCGCGCGTCGCAAGGTAATAGGCGAGACCGGCCGACAGCGCGTTGCCGTTCAACTGGGCCGCCTTGTAGGCCTCGTTCATGGTCTGCAGGATCGAGAACGATGTGCCCGCGCCCAGATCGGTCGCCAGGCCGACACGAACAGGCCGCTCCTTCTTCATGGCGTTGGCGACGTTGAGATAGCCGCTGCCGAGAAAGAAATTCGACGTCGGGCAGTGCGCGATCGCCGTGCCGGTTTCGTGGCAACGCTGCAGCTCGTCCTCGGTCAGCCATATCCCGTGCCCGTGGATCACGCGACGTCCGAGAAGACCGTAGTGATCGTAGACGTCGAGGTAGCCTTTCCGCTCGGGGAAGAGGTCCTTGACCCATTGCACTTCGCCCAGGTTCTCCGAGACGTGGGACTGGACGAAGCAGTCGGGAAACTCCTTCTTGAGCGCGCCGACGGCTTCGAGCTGGGCAGGCGTGCTCGTTGGAGCAAAGCGCGGCGTGATGGCATACATCGACCGCCCTCGCCCGTGCCATTTCTCGATCAGCTGCTTGGAGTCGTCGTACGCCTTCTGCGGAGTGTCGAGCAGTTCGGGTGGCGCGTTGCGGTCCATGCACACCTTGCCGCAGATCATCCGCAAGCCGAGCTTCTCCGCCTCCTCGAAGAAGACGTCGACCGACTGCGGAAAGACGGTTCCGAAGACCGACGCCGAGGTGACGCCATTGCGCAGGTTCTCGTTGAGAAAAACCTCGGCCACCTCGCGGCTGTGATCGCGATCGGCGAAGTTCTGCTCGGCGACGAAGGTGTATTTGTTCAGCCAGTCGATCAGCTGCTTGCCGTAGGCCCCGATGATCTCGGTCTGCGGGAAATGAACATGGCAGTCGATGAAGCCCGCCGTGATCAGCGAGTTCGGACCATACCTTTCGATCTGTTGGCCCGGTGGTAGCCGCGGGATGACTTTGTCCGCCGGACCGAAGTGCGTGATCTTGCCGTCGGACATGGCCACGACACCGTCCGATTCGTAGACCATCGTCGCCTCGAGGCCGAGCTGGAACGGATCGCCGGTGTAGGTGAGAACCGGTCCCCGGATAGCGGTGATGGCCATCGTACTGTCCTCCTGAAGCGCCTACTTCCTGACGCAGTACTCTTCCAGTTTCTGGGCTGCGTCGTTGAACGTTGCCTGCATTTCCGCCGTTGCCTCGATCGGCTCGACCCTTTCGTTGCTCATGCCGGGATTGGTCACGGCGGCGGGATCGATCACGATCTCCATGTCCCGTCCGGCGGGAACGAGCATCAAGGTCATCCGCACCAGCGGCGACTCGTAGCCCGAGGCCAGCGCGGCGGTGTTGAGCCACGGTGGCGACTTGCGCTCCGCCACCATGCGGGTGTCGGAGATGCTTTTCGCCGTCCAGCCACGCGCAGCCATGCGGTCTACCAGACGACTGTGTACGCACGCCGGATCGACGTTGCGCAGCACGACAAAGGGTTTGCCGGGCACGATCTCGGCCGACTTCTTCGGCTGGGTGCAGCCGACCAGCGCCACCAGAGCTGCGCCAAGAATGACGAGAGTCTTCATATAGCTCTCCGGCCTCGCTAAAAGATGTGCCACGCGACGCCCACGTAGAACGTGCTCTCCATTGTCCCCGGCACGAAACCACCGCCGGGGGGATAGGGATCGTTGCCGAACTTGTTCAGCCAAAAACGGTAACCGAAGAACACGTCGATCAGGTTGGGCTTCTTGGCCACGAGTTGGCCGAAGTCCAGGGTCAACCGATTGTCGGTCAACAGTTCGGTCACGGTCGCCACGCCGAAGCCGTCGTTACCCTTGGGAAGCACCACATTGGTGAACCCGCTGAAGCGCAGAGGGATTCCGGTGAAGGACAGCGGCTGCATGTACTGTGCCTCGAACACGGCCGTCGGATTGAAGCTGACCCACTCCGACGATCCGGGCGGATAACCGACCAGCGGCACGATCCCGTTGTGGTTCCACTCCTTGTAGAAGGCCGCTGCAACGTTGAAGTAGCCCGGAACATCGAAGGCGAGCTGGAGCCCGATCACGACGTTGCGCTTCTGCGGGTAGAAGGCGGTATTCTTGGTGTTGATGTCACCACCAAAATAGAGCGACACGTCGCGGACCGGGCCGAACTTGAAGGCTTCCGTCTTGGTCAGTTCGTTGAAGCTCAAGGTCCCGCGGTAGGTGGCGTAGACCTCGAACGCACCGTTACCGACACCCCAGTAAGGGATTGGATACCCCGGCCCGCCCCATGGCGCCGCCGGATCCCTGGTGTCGGAGAACAGGAAGTCGATGTTCACGAAGTTCGTGCCGTACTGCCACGCATCGTTATGCGTGATGCTCAGGATGTTCTTCGTGATCGTGTAGGGGATGCTCGGCTCGGCCCCGGTGAATTCATGCCAGAAGCTCAGCTGTGTATCGCTGAACAGGAAGAACGAAGGCTTCGCAGGCGGAGCCGTCGCAGCAGGTGCCTCGGTTGCTACAGGAGCTTGTTGCTGCGCCACGCTGGCGCCAGGCGATGCCAAGAAGAGTGCAAGTGCACCGAGCAGAACCGAGGGCGATCCATAGCTTCCCCCTCTCCACAAACGTGTGCTCCCGTCAGACCTGCCGTTCGCCGAGCTTGTGTTCATGGACAGCTCTTCGTCGGTTGACCTGCCACTCTTGGCACTCAAGCGTACGACCATAATGCGCACGCCCGGCCCTGCCATTGACATTGATCAATCCAGAGAGCGCCATCGAGCCTGCCGCAGGTCACGACGCAACACGCGCGTATCCGTTCGACGGCCACCACTGAAAGTAGCGCGGCGACGGGAAGCTACGCGCACAACCCGACGGAGACCGCACGGTCGACGGATGACGGGAGTCGGCTCTCAATGCCTCACCCTGAGGAGCCGCGCGAAGCGTGGCGTCTCGAAGGGTGGGAACGAGTACCTTGCTTTCTACTGTCGCGTGCACTCATCATTCAGCGGACGAGAGGTCCGACCGTGGCAGCCATCTTCATCAGCCATTCGAGCCGCGACAATCAGGCGGCTGGGGAAATCAAGTCTTGGCTTGAAGCGGAAAGCTACGAGCAGGTCTTCCTCGATTTCGACAAGGAAACCGGACTGGGTGCCGGTCGCGAATGGGAACGGCAGCTCTACGAGGCGATCGAGCGTTGCCATGCCGTGATACTGGTGGTGACGCCGGCCTGGCTGGCGTCCAAGTGGTGCTTTGTCGAATTCACGCAGGCGCGCGCGCTGGGCAAGGTGATCTTTCCCGTTGTCGTCACGGCGGACGATCGCAACCTGCTGGGTCCACCCCTCAGCAACATCCAGGCGGAGCAATGGAACGACACGGGGCAGGCTCACCTCGCACATCGTCTGAAAGAGGTGGCCGCCGAGATTGCCCAGGGCTATCGCTGGGACCCGTCGCGCGCGCCCTGGCCGGGCATCATGTCGTTCGCGGCGGAGGACGCGGCAGTGTTCTTCGGCCGCGACCCGGAGATCCGCGAAATCTGCGAACGGCTGGAGGCGCGGCGCGCGCAGGGCGGCGCGCGGCTGCTGCTCATCGTCGGCGCATCGGGCAGCGGGAAGTCGTCCGTCCTCAAGGCGGGCGTGTTGCGTTATCTCGCGAAGGATCGACGACGCTTCGTGACGCTGCCGCCGTTTCGTCCGGGGCGCACGCCGATGGTGGCGTTCGCAAAGGTGTTGGCCGAGGCGTTGGGCAAGCCCGGCGAGTACCGGGCGATATGCGCCGAGCTGCGCGGCGCCGATCCGGCACTGGCCTTCGCTCAGTTGGTCGAAGCGCTGACGATCGGACCGGCGCGGGAAGCCACGGTTCTCATCTCGATCGATCAGTTCGAGGAGCTGTTCACGACGGCAGATGCCACCGACCGGGCCGACTTCCTGCGCCTGTTGTCCGCCGTGACGGCAGTCGGCATGGAGGCCGCACTGCCCGTCCAGCTCGTGGCAACGGTGCGATCCGACCTGCTGGGCGAGATCCTGAAGTCCGACGGATTTGCTGCCGCACACGAAGTCTTCACACTGTGCGGCCTTGCCCCCGACCGGCTGAAGAGCGTGATCGCGGGGCCGGCGGATGTTGCGGCCATTCGTCTGGAGGACGGGCTGGTCGAGCGCATTCTGGGCGACGTCGGGACTGC
>CALROF020000155.1:0-15442 GCA_943369775.1 Reyranella massiliensis 521 | reverse complement strand
GTTCAAGACCGACGGAAACAGGCGATACAGCCAGACGAAGAGCAGTCGGTCGGCGGCCGCCAACTTCAGGTTCGAGGGAACGCGCCGTCGCAGCACGTTCAGCTGATGCCGTAGCAAGACAATCTCGGCTTCCAGCCGCGCCTTCGTCGTGAACAGCGAGACCACGACGTGGAGAACCAGACTCAGGAACGCGAAGACAGGACAGGAATCATCGCTCTTCCAGTACCTCGATCACCCGACGCAATGCAGCCGCATCAACCATGCGGTCGACCCGCAGACGACGGCCACCGATCAGCTCGATCTCGATCAGCCCGGCCCCGACCACCGACGCCGGGCTTGCCGTGACGCTCGCTTTGACCAACGGCATGGCCAAGACCACAGACACCAAACCAAGCAGCTTCGTCGCAGCCCCTCCCCCAATGCCGAACTTCCGACGCCAACGGAACAACAGGTTCGGCGCAATGTTGTACGTGCGGGCAAGGCCTGACATTCCTTGTTAGTCGATATTAGCACCGGCACGCGATAATCTGCGCATTCTTTCTTTCAGCTAAAGCTGCGAGCCTGACCGACTGATCGCGGAAAGACAACCTAGCCCCCGCTGCACCATCTACTTGCGGCAACTTCCATTCGACATCTTGTTTCCGTGACTCGACCGTTAAGCCAAGTCATGCTCTCGCGTTACGAAGCGTCCGCCTTCAAAGCCTCGGCAAGCTCGACAGGATCGACACACACGACGTCTCGCCTGCAGCCAGGCGAAGGCGTGGCGGGCAGATGGAGCATCGTCGACATCCGGCGAAAGGCGACGAAGGAAAGTTCGGATATCTGCTCTTCGTCCGTGACGAGCCGGTAGGTGCCCGCCGGCTGTACACCATCGACGGCCGCGAGGGTGAAAGAGTGGCGGAAGGTCACTGTCGTTTCCGTGGTTCGCGTCGGCATGCTCTGCCTCCAATCCAAAGACAATCTGGGAACTCCCGATGAACGCGCTCAGCATTCGCCACAGGACGACTTACAGTTATCGCGAACCGGTACGGCTGGGACCGCATCGGCTCATGCTGCGGCCGCGCGAAAGCCACGACCTGCGCCTGTTGTCGAGTACGCTCGAATTAACTCCTGCAGCTTCGGTATCGTGGACTAACGATGTTTTCGGAAATGCCGTCGCCACCGCCAGTTTCTCGAGTCTCGCGGACAGGCTGACGATCGAAAGCGCTACCGTCGTCGAACTCGGCGCGTCGCCGTGGCCTATCTTCGACATCGCTGCCTCTGCCATCCGATATCCATTCTACTATTCGGCAGAGGAACTGACCGATCTTGGTCCGCTGGTAACGCCACAATATGTCGATCCGTCGGGGCAGCTGACCGATTGGGGCCGAGGTTTCGTGCGCGGCCAGCAGACTGACACTCTGGCCCTGCTAAAGGATCTGGTCGCCGGCGTGGCGGAAACGATCTCCTACCAGAGCCGAGAAGAGGAAGGAACGCAGTCGCCATTGCAAACTCTCGCGCGCCGCTGGGGATCGTGCCGGGATTTCGCTGTCTTGTTCGCCGAAACCGCCCGCAGCCTGGGCTTCGGTGCGCGGATGATCTCGGGCTATCTCTACAATCCGGACCGCACCTCGGACGGAATGGCCGAAGCAGGCTCGACCCATGCCTGGGCCGAAATCTTTCTCCCCGGAGCGGGCTGGATCACCTTCGATCCGACCAACCGACGCGTAGGTGGCTTCAATCTTATTCCCGTCGCCGTCGGACGCATCATCACTCAAGTAACGCCAGTCGCTGGCACCTTCTCGGGCATGACAGACGCCTATCAAAGTATGTCTGTCGAGGTGCAAGTTACGCGGTGAAGTAGCTTGATCTACCGATGCACAACACTGCAGTCGGAAGAGAGCTTGGCGACACCCTAGAAAGATGGTGACGGTCCGGGCAATTGTCAGGGGTAGCGGACTCTTTATCTTTCTGGCGAACAGCAAGTGCTGGAACAGTGCTGGCGCCGGACACACGGTCGGTGCCAGTAAGCTCCAAGCCTCCCGTGCGTGGACGAGTCAAGCCAGTCTATCGCTTCTACGGCTCCCCCAAACCGTCACAGCCCTCACCGCCAGTGAGCAGTGCCGAGTAAGCGATCGAACTCCCGCTTGGAAACACCATAGCATTCGCACGAGCGCCGCCGCAGGCCACGACGGTCGAGGATGGTGACAATACCACGGCGATAGCGGATGAGGCCCAATCGCTGCAGGCTGCCCGCCGCGGCCGACACACCAGTGCGCTGCACCCCAAGCATCATTGCCAAAAATTCCTGTGTCAGCAGAAATTGGTTCGACTTCATGCGATCGTGCGTCATCAACATCCAGCGACAGCAACGCTGCTGAATCGAGTGAAAGTGGTTGCACGCTGCTGACTGCGCGACCTGATTGAACAAGGCGTGGGAGTACCGCAACATCACCGACCGCATTGAAGCACTGCGCGCCAGCTCCCGACTGAATTGCGTTGCTTTCATGCGTAGGCCATGGCCGGGCACTTGGACATAGACGCTGGTCGGTGCGCGATCGTCCCCCAACAATAGTGGTAGGCCGACCACGCCCTCGTTGCCGATCGTTCCGACCTCGGCGGCCTCGCCGTTCGCCATCGTGTTCACGAGCGAGCCGACTCCGGTCTCGATGAAATACACGAAGCCAAGTGGCTGGCGCGCTCGGTAGAGCGACTGCCGATAATCCAGCGTGATGCTCTCCAGATGCGGACGCAGCCGCCGATAGTCCTTGATAGGCAGCAGACCAAGCAACCGGTTGGCATGCTCATCTATCGGCTTGCTTCTGGCTGCCACTTATTTTTGCTCCTTTGTCCGAACACGGGCCGCGGGCGACAAACTAGGTCAGCTCTTTGGTACTGGCGGCGATGCAAGGATCTCGGCGCAGGCACGGGCCACGTCGGAGTCGGCCGTCTTGCTGCCGGGCATGAGTGCATAACCGCTCTTCTCGACGACGCTGCCGCGCTCCCACAAACTTGCTTTGGCCAGTTCGGCGATCAAGGCCGGGGCGTCAGTTTGGGCACGGAATCGGTCGGCACAAATCGGAGCGAGCGCCATCACGACAGCGTCGTGGGCGGTAGCTACCGCATCCTTGCGGGCAGTGCCCCCGGTAACCCAGCCGCCCCAGCTGAAACCGATAATCATGCAGGCTGCGGCACCAGCAACGGCGCCCCACACCATGGGTTTGGTATTCGTTGGAAACTTCATGGCGAATCCTTTCATGGCCGAAGCGCGGCCATCAGGTCGGCGCTCGCACGATCGCGTAGCCGACGATCAGCAGAAAAAGGAAAAGCGGCAACATATCTGGCGGCACGAGCCAATCGCGCACAGGCGAACTTTATTGTTGGCTTTGGTGCGAGTGTCTGGCGCGTGATGCGAGACCTAGTAGAGAGATGGTCCTGCTTAACGAACTAGCAAGCGGTATTTGCTTGGATCGATCCAGGATTCGTATTTGGGCGGTCGCGGTCGGCATAGAGGCATCGCAACGAGACTGCAATCTCTGATCACATATGTCGGATAGCCGACATATTCTGTCCGACGATCGACATTAGGTATGGACTCCATCGGCGAAAGAGCGCGTTGTGGAGTTCTCTTGCGACAGAAATGAACAGGGCCGAAGGCCCCCAAAACGCATAGGCCGCTCAGGAGCGCGCGTTCGCGATCTGTAGAGGTGCGCTCTGGCGGATGTCCGCCGCAGGCGTTCGAACGATAAAAGTCCAGCAATCGCTAGGAAAGCGAGGGGCCATGCCCCGCCAGAACGCTCAATCTAACCTGGACGTCGCGTCGCCACCTGGTTGGGAGGACGCAGAACAACGCTCGGCACGCTACGAGCGGGAGTTCGCGGAGCGTAGAGGCACGGGAATCTGGCTGCGTAGTGCTCTCGCCCAAGGTGAGGCGTTGCTTCCTGATAAAGAAGCGGTGATCCGCCAACACGAGCTAATGAACCGGGAGTGCCGGCACCGACGAACTCGTAACGAACGCCATAGAGCACGACAGGAGGCGAATCACAGTAGCGCTAGGCCGACATGCCGCCGGGCACTATGCGCTGTCGGTGGACAACGATGATTGCGATTTTCCAAAGGGCTTCGCCTCCACTCCCGGCCAGGGCCTGAGAATGACTTTGGTCAGCTCCCTTGTCATGCAGATCGGCGGTTATCTGCGAATCGACCGTGACACGGACGACGACTGCACGAGATTCATCGCCCTGTTTCCGACAACCGCGACGACTAAGCCAAACGCTGACATCGAGTCTCGGATTGAGCCTGGGTTTCAGACGGCATCACCGCCCATGAGACACTCCGAAATCTTCGAAGAATGGCAACCGACATTCAGGCAGAGGACGGACAATGAGCACAATCTGGGTCGTTGCCGTACTGATCCTGCTACTTGGCGGGGGCGGCGGATACTACGGCTACAGGTACTATGGGCAACGCGGGCTCGGCACTGCCCTCGGGGTGATCGCAGTGGTCCTGCTCGCCGTCTGGGTCTTAGGCGGCATACATCTCACTCCGGCTTGATTTGGAGATCAGTCACAAGGTGCAGCCGTCGCAGGACGTCAGCCTTGGATGGCACCTCACAAACCAGTCGTTGAAGGTACGTAGACATTCTACTTGCCGGAACGGTCCCACCTGTTCCGGTCGCTCCCCTCGGGTCCGTCGTCTCACTCCCTCGAGTACGCGGCGCCCCGAGGGGAGCAATCGAATCGCCTGTGGTCGCACTGTCTCCCATGGCTCCGCCCACATCGCGGAGGAAGGACTATCTATGATAGGCAAAACCAGCAACGATCCCGGCTCTCCGGTGAGCACTACAGCCCCAGTCCAAGGTTCCATACTCGGGCCATTGCACACAGTCGAAAACACGGACCTCGAAAGACGAGTGTTGGCCCACGAGCGAATACTCCAAGTCCTCATTGCGCATATGGCGGAAGCCGAGCCAAAGTTCCTCGATCGGTTGAGGGCCGTTTTCAGCGACCCCATGCGCGTCAGTCGCGCTGAGCACGACTACACGGACACGGACGCCTATGCCGAGCGGTTCATCCGGGAGGTGCTACGGCTCGGTGATTGGGCACGCCGCACGCCTGTACCTCCCGAACAGCCTCGATCATCTCTTGCGCCCGAACGGAGTGCAGACGCTTCAACAAAACCGCCGAACGCGACCATGATCAAGTTTCAGATGCGCCATCGAGCGGGCATCTGGGAAGTTACCAAGGATGGCTTATTCTTTGGCCACTACAATCAGCAGCAGCAGGCTTGGGATGCCGCAAAAGCTGCCGCGGCCACCGTTATCGCAGATGGCGGCTCGGCCGTAGCGTCTTTTCGCACCGATTAAGGTTTCCCTATCGAGCGCCTGTGTGCCCGTCACGAAGTCAAGTTACGGCCCTCCATCAGCATATCGACTTGGCGTTGGGCGGATTCCTTTTTGACTCCGTACTTCGTGACGATTTGGCTCACGAGTTGCTCGCTGGATGCAAGGGCAGCGAGTTCCTTCCTGGAGAACTTTGTCCACTTCGCGCCGATCTCGTTGAGAACGTCCTGTCGATCTGTATCGTTCGCAGAGGAATCGGTCGGCGCCGTTTGGCGGTCGGTCATGTTTTCTCCCGGGATCGGGTTGCCGTTCGTGAACGATTGTCGTTCAGGTGACGTTAACGACAAGTGGTGACGAATCCGCCAGATATGAGTGGGATTCCGGCACTATTTCTTGTCACGCTGTACCGATCGCGCTGGACATCGAAGCCGATTGCGCTGCGCGAATAAGAGGGCGTCACACCACATACACAAAGCCCGTCGATCACGAAGTGCAGGCGGGAAGGCGCACATTTGAGTCGAACGCCACATGAGATTGCGAATAGCCCGAGATTCGCGCGATTCGGCTGCGCCCTGCATTTGCTGTAGAAGGGATCGTCCCCAGCGATCCGCTGCAGGAACACTTCACGCGCGCACGGCGACGTTGCCGTTGGCCCACGCGTTACAGCCGGAAAGGCAGCACTCATTGAAATCGTTCGCGTGGCGCGACTTCGGACGCGCACGACATGCTTCTATTCAACAAGACGAAGACCCCATCCGCAGTGAGCTGTTCAGCATCGAGCGGCTGGAACAACACGCGCGAAGCCTTGCGGCCAACCAGCCCGTACACAAGGTCGCGATCGCTGGTAAGTCACTCGTCGTACGCCTCCGAGACAACGAGCGTGTTCTGCTGAGCGCCTACCACACGATTGCCAAGGTTGCCGGCGAAGGCCGATCAGTTACGCCAGCTGCAGAATGGCTCCTCGACAATTTCCATCTCGTGGAGCAGCAAGTACGCGAAGTCCGCACCGATCTGCCGGCGGGATACTATCGCCAGCTTCCCAAACTAAGTGACGGACCACTGACCGGCTATCCCCGCGTGCTGGGATTGGTATGGGCGTTCGTCGCGCATACCGACAGCCTGTTCGACCCCGAAACGCTGACCCGCTTCGTGCGCGCCTATCAGGAAGTGCAGCCGCTCAACATTGGCGAATTGTGGGCCGTTGCCATCACCTTGCGCATCGTGTTGGTCGAGAACCTGCGGCGATCGGCCAGCCGCATCGTGAGCCGGCGGTCTGCACGCGCGCAGGCTGATCTCGTCGCCGACCGCCTGCTCGGCGTGAAGGATCATGTGGCGGATCCCACGGCACTGGCCCCTTACGAAAGAGTACCGTTTTCCGAAGGGTTTGCTGTCCAGCTTGTGCAGCGGCTGCGCGACCAGGACCCCGAGACGACGCCTGCCGTGAGATGGCTCGAGAAGCGCTTGGCGGGTGCAGGAACGAACGCTGACGAGCTTGTCCGCCGCGAGCATCAACTCCAGGGCGCAACAAACGTCACTGTCCGCAACATCATCACGAGCATGCGACTGGTTTCTGACGTCGATTGGGCGAGCATTTTCGAGGCCGTGAGCCCAGTCGACGACGTGTTGCGCACCGAGGGCGTCTTTGTCGAGATGGATTTCGCCACCCGCAATCTCTATCGAACTGCGATCGAAGAGATCGCGCGCGGCACTACGCTGAGTGAGCCGGAAATCACAAGGCGCGCCTTAGCGGCAGCCTTGTCCTCCGCCCGAAGCGGCGACCGGGATGGCCGCGAGAGCGAGCCAGGCTATCACTTGATCGGTGGCGGTCGCCGCGCCTTCGAGCGATCGGTCGGCTTCCGCACGCGCGGCCTGACGCTGCGTCGCCGGTTTACGCGAACCGGCATCTGGGGATACGTCGCCAGCATCATCGCAACCACTGGCATCGTTCTGTTGATTCCCCTGCTCGGCTTATCGCTGCTGGGCATGCATGGCTGGTCGCTCGTGGTCATGGCTTTCGCCGGCTCATTGCCCGCCCTCGATATCGCTCTCTTCCTGGTGAACCGTCTGATTACGGGTGGATTTGGCGCGACCCTCCTGCCGGGACTCGCTCTGCGTGAAGGCGTGCCATCCGATCTGCGCACGATGGTCGCCATTCCAACATTGCTATCCTCGCAAGCTGCAATCGGCGAGCAGATCGAACGCCTCGAAGTTCACCATCTTTCCAATCCCGATGGTGCGATCCATTTCGCCCTGCTGTCGGATTGGACTGATGCGCACTCAGAATCCATGCCGGAGGACGTCCTTCTCCTAGCCACCGCCCGCGACGGTATCGCCCGCCTCAACAGGCGCTATCCGGGTACCGATGGCGTCGAACGCTTCTTTCTTCTGCATAGGCGCCGCGGTTGGAACGAGGTGCAGCGACGGTGGATCGGCTGGGAGCGTAAGCGCGGCAAACTTCACGAGTTCAATCAGTTACTGCGAGGGGCGACCGGAACGACGTTCCTGGAGGCTGGAGCACGAGCTCTGCCCATGAACGTACGCTACGTCATCACCCTCGATTCAGACACGCGCCTGCCACGAGACGCTGTCGCGCGACTGGTCGGCAAGATGGCCCACCCTCTCAATCGGCCACGTCTCGACGTCGTGAAGGGCCGGGTCGTTGAAGGCTATGGCGTACTTCAGCCGCGTGTCACCCCTTCTCTACCGGTCGGCACCGAAGGCTCTTTGTTCCAGCGTGTCTTCTCGAGCAATAGCGGTATCGATCCCTACGCGTCGGCCGTATCGGACGTCTACCAGGACCTGTTCGGCGAGGGCTCCTACTCGGGCAAGGGCATTTACGACATCGACGCCTTCGAGACGGCGTTACAAGGGCGCGTTCCCGACAGCACCATGCTCAGCCACGATCTGTTCGAGGGAATCTTTGCCCGCTCCGGCCTCGTGTCCGACATCGAGGTCGTGGAAGAGTTTCCAGCACACTATGACGTGGCTGCAGCGCGCCAGCACCGCTGGGCGCGGGGCGATTGGCAGCTCCTGCCCTGGATGATGGGCCTCGTGAAGGGCACGACGACACGCGCCCACGTGGGCTACGTCCCTGCCATCGGTTTCTGGAAGATGTTCGACAATCTGCGTCGCTCGCTTTCAGCGCCGGCCGCCCTCCTGGCTCTGCTCGTCGGATGGACCCTCCCTCTTCCGAATGCAGTTCTTTGGACGGCGTTTGTGCTTCTGGCAATCGCCATGCCTACGCTCCTGCCGGTCGTGGGGGCGTTGTTTCCAAGGCATTCGGCAACGACGACACGTAGCCACCTCGGAGCACTCTGGACGGATATCCTGGCATCCTTCTCCCAGACGGCACTCCTCGTGGTATTCCTCGCCCACCATGCTTGGCTGATGGTCGATGCGATCGGGCGGACACTGTTTCGCCTCGTCATCAGCCAACGCCGCCTACTCGAATGGATCACGGCAGCTCAGTCCAAGCAGGGCCGGCGCAGCGGCTGGCTCGGTCTCTACGCCAAGATGGCCGGAAGCGTGGTCATCGCGCTCCTGACCGCTCTCTTTGTCGGATACACAGGCAGTCCAGCAGTACCAGTGGCAGCCCCGTTCGTGCTGGCATGGCTTTTCGCGCCGGCAATCGCCCACTGGGTGAGTCGTCCACCGCGCGACGCAGGCAGCCTGCGCGTCGCCGCTGAAGATGCCCTCTCGCTCCGCCTGGTCGCTCGCCGGACATGGCGCTTCTTCGAGACCTTCGTCACCGAGGCAGATCACATGCTGCCACCGGACAATTTCCAGGAGGATCCGTCGCCCGTCCTCGCGCGGCGGACGTCACCGACCAACCTAGGGCTCCTGTTGCTGTCGACCGCCGCCGCTCGTGAGTTCGGCTGGATCAGCACAATCGAGGCAGTCGAGCGCATCGAGGCGACCCTAGCAACCATGGAGCGGCTGAAGCGCTACCGCGGACACTTCTTCAATTGGTACGACACGGCCGATCTGCGTCCGCTGGAGCCGCCCTATATCTCGACGGTGGACAGCGGCAATCTGGCGGGACACTTAATCGCGCTCGCGAACACCTGTGCGGCATGGCGCAGCGGAACGGCGATCGAATCCAATGCCGGACGGGGTGCAAGCGACAGCCTGGATCTCGCTCGAGAAGCTCTTCTCGCTCTGCCTGACGACCGGCGTACGCACCTTGTCACGTCAAGTGAACTCGCCAGTGCGCTGGAAAGCCTTGCGGCGGCGTTGCTGCAGCCATCGTCTCAGTCGGATGCACTCCTGGCTTACGCCACTACGGCCGTCGACCTCGCTCGCACGCTCGCCAGCGAGCGCGGCGATGATGCAAGCGGCGACATGCTCTACTGGGTCGAAGCGGCACACCGTTCGATCGTGAGTCACCAACGCAGCAATGAACATGCTGTCGTCGCGGGCGATCTGGAACGCCGGCTGCTGACGATTGAGACAACCGCGCGCGCCACGGCGAATGCCATGGAGTTCGACTTCTTGTTCGACAACCGCCGTCGGTTGCTGTCGATTGGCTACCTGGCTGTCGAAGATCGGCTCGATTCCAACTGCTACGATCTCCTCGCCTCGGAAGCGAGATTGGCGAGTTTTGTGGCGATCGCAGCAGGTGAGATCCCAGCCCGGCACTGGTTCCGGTTGGGGCGGGAAGTGACGCCGGTCGGCCGCGGCGCGGCTCTGGTCTCATGGTCGGGCTCGATGTTCGAATACCTCATGCCGTCGTTGGTCATGCGCGCGCCATTTGGCAGCCTGCTCGAAAAAACCAACCAGCTCATCGTCCGGCGGCAGATTCAGTATGCGACCGCTCTCGGCCTTCCCTGGGGAATCTCCGAATCAGCCTACAATGCGCGCGACAAGGAGTTCACCTATCAATACTCCAACTTCGGCGTGCCAGGGCTCGGCTTCAAGCGGGGCTTGAGCGAGAACATCGTCATTGCTCCCTATGCGACAGCGCTCGCTGCCATGGTCGATCCTGCAGCCGCCAACACCAATTTCAAACGGCTGACCGCTCGGGGCGCGCGTGCCCGTTATGGCTTCTACGAGGCGATCGACTTTACGCCGTCGCGTCTGCCAGACGGAGAACCCCAGGCAATTGTGCGGGCCTACATGGCCCATCACCAGGGCATGGTCATCGTCGCGATTGCCAATGCCTTGCTCGATGGTGTGATGCGTTCGCGCTTCCATGCCGAACCCAAGGTCCAGGCCACTGAACTTCTGCTTCAGGAGCGGGCGCCGCGTGACGTCGCGGTCGCCCATCCACGCGCCGAGGAAGTCGGCGCCGGCGCCCTGACGGGTGATCTCGAGCCGGCGGTCGTGCGCCGTCTACATAACCCGCATGCCGCCAGTCCTTCAGTTCACTTACTGTCCAACGGGCGGTATTCGGTCATGCTGACGGCCGCAGGTTCGGGTTATAGCCAATGGGGTAGTCACGCTGTAACGCGATGGCGCGAGGACACGACGCGCGACGACTACGGCAGCTACATCTTCTTGCGCGACATCGAAACGGGCGCAGTCTGGTCCGCCACCCATCAACCGTGTGGTGTGCGGCCCGATCGTTATGACGTCATGTTCGCGGAGGATCGCGCCGAATTCGTTCGACACGACGGTACACTCGTCACGAGCCTCGACGTCGTCGTATCTCCGGAAGACGATGCGGAGGTGCGTCGTGTGTCCCTGGTGAACACCGGTGCCGAGCCGCGCACGATCGAACTCACCTCCTACACCGAGATCGTTCTGGCATCGCCCGTAGCTGACGCGGCACATCAGGCCTTCTCCAAACTCTTTGTGCACACCGAGTATCTACCCGCCGCCGGAGCTATCCTGGCGACTCGGCGACGCCGAGGCCCGGGTGAGCCCGAGCTCTGGGCCGCCCATTTGACGGCCGTCGAAGGCGAGGTCATCGGCGAAATCGAAGTGGAGACCGACCGCGCCCGCTTCCTCGGCCGCGGCAACGAAGTCGGCAACGCCGTCGCCGCGACCGACGGCCGGCGCCTTTCCGGCACGGTCGGCGCGGTCCTCGATCCGGTGTTTGCCTTGCGCAGGCGCTTGGCGATACCCGCGGGTAGCACGGCCCGGATCGCCTATTGGACGGTGGTGGCCTCGTCGCGCGAGGCGCTACTCGATGCGATCGACAAACATCAGGACGCCAATGCCTTCACGCGGGCGACGACTCTTGCGTGGACACAGGCGCAGGTCCAGCTTCGCCATCTCGATGTGACCTCGGTCGAAGCGAGCCATTATCAGCGCCTGGCGGGCCATGTGCTGTACGCCAACCCGGCACTGCGTTCGTCCCCGGATGCCATCCGTCGCGGCCTCGCCGGCCCTCCGACATTGTGGGCGCAGGGCATCTCGGGCGATCTGCCAATCGTGCTGGTGCGGATCGACGAGGTCGAGGACGCCGGCATCGTCCGTGAACTGTTGCGTGCCTGGGAATACTGGCAGCTTAAAGGGCTAGCCGTCGATCTCGTGATCCTGAATGAGCGCAGCACCTCTTATGTTCAGGATCTTCAGGCGGCTCTGGAGACGCTCGTCCGTGCCAGCAAGTCCAGAACCAATCTCGGCATTGGCACCGATGGGGGTCGCGTCTTCGTCCTACGCACCGATCTGATCTCCGGCGAAAGCCGCGCCCTTCTCCTGGCACTCTCGCGCGTGGTCATACGCGGTGGGCGTGGCACCCTCGCCGATCAAATCGATCGCCTGCAAGCGCCGCGCGGCTTGCCGCCACCTCGACGCAGGCCCAAGCCCGAAACAAACGTGAAGGTCGTGGCAGAACCCATCGCCGCGCTCGACGGTCTTCAGTTCTTCAATGGCCTTGGCGGCTTTTCACCCGATGGTCGGGAATACGTCATTGTCCTGGGTCCTGGTCAATCGACGCCGGCGCCCTGGATCAATGTCGTGTCCAATCCGTCGTTCGGCTTCCAAGTGGCCGCCGAGGGTAGCGGTTACACCTGGTCGCAGAACAGCCGGGACAACCAACTCACCCCATGGTCGAACGATCCGGTGATCAACCGGCCTGGTGAGACACTTTATGTGCGCGATCTTGAAAGCGGCGATTTGTGGGGGCCGACAGCGCAGCCAATCCGCCACGAGCAAGCGACCTATGTCGCTCGCCATGGCCGAGGTTACAGCCGGTTCGAGGTCACAGCCAACGGCATCGCGCTCGAGCTGCTGCAATACGTCCCGATGGACGATCCGATCAAGGTCTCGAAGCTCACACTCCGCAACATCTCCGACCGCCCCCGCCGTCTGTCCGTGACGTCCTATGTCGAATGGGTGCTTGGTCTGTCGCGCGGCGCCTCCGCCCCGACGGTCGTCACAGAGCGCGACGAAGAAACAGGTGCGATCTTCGCACGTAACAAGTGGAACATGCATCACGGGTCGCGCGTGGCATTCGCCGACCTCTCTGGTCACCAGGATACGTGGACCGGCGATCGTGGAGAGTTCATCGGCCGCAACGGCACCGCCGACAATCCGGCCGCGCTCACCGCCGCCCTTCCGCTGTCGCAGCGGCTCGGTGCGGGGCTCGATCCCTGCGCCGCGCTGCAGACCACAATCGAGCTTGCCAGCGGAAGTTCGCGGGAGGTCGTCTTCTTCCTGGGACAATCAGCCGACACCACCGAAGCGCGCGCACTGATCGCGCGCTATCGAGCGGCAGACCTCGGCGCAGTTTATCGGGAGGTTGTCGCTTTCTGGGACAAAATTCTCGGCACCGTGCAGGTGAAGACCCCGGACCGCGCCATGGATCTTCTTCTCAATGGCTGGCTGCTCTATCAGTCTCTCGCCTGCCGTTACTGGGCCCGTTCCGGTTTCTACCAGGCAAGCGGCGCCTACGGCTTCCGCGATCAACTCCAGGACGTCATGTCACTCACCGTGGCGAAGCCTGAGTTGGCGCGCGACCACATCCTGCGCGCCGCGGCACGGCAGTTCGCCGAGGGCGACGTCCAGCATTGGTGGTTCCCGATTGGCGGGCACGGTGTTCGCACGCGCATTTCGGACGACCGGGCTTGGCTCGCGACGGTCGTCGCGCACTACCTTCGGATCACGAACGATGCCACGATCCTCGATACGCAAGTGCCGTTCATCGACGGCCCCTTGCTACGGCCTGGCGAGCACGATCTCTACTTTCAGCCGCACCGGGCCGACGAGACCGCCTCACTCTTCGAGCATTGTGCACGCGGCCTCGACGGCAGCCTCGCGACCGGCGCGCATGGCCTGCCGCTGATCGGCACTGGCGATTGGAACGACGGCATGAACCGGGTCGGCGAGGCGGGACAAGGGGAGAGCGTCTGGCTGGGCTGGTTCCTCTATGCCGCCCTGACGGCATTCGTGCCGCTTGCCGAGTCCCGCGGCGAGAATCAGCGTGCCGAAACCTGGAAAGCACATGCCACGGCACTACAGAGCGCGCTGGAGCGCGAGGCCTGGGATGGGGGCTGGTACCGCCGGGGCTACTATGACGACGGCACTCCACTCGGCTCGGCTGCTAGCGACGAATGCCGCATCGATGCCATCGCCCAGTCCTGGGCGGCGATCTCGGGAGCCGCGGATCCAGCGCGGGCGACAGAGGCGATGGAGGCTATGAACCGTCTCCTGATCCATCGCGGCGACCGGCTGGCCCTGCTGTTTGCGCCGCCGTTCGACAAGACACCTCTCGATCCCGGCTACATCAAAGGATACCCGCCCGGTATCCGCGAGAATGGTGGCCAGTACACCCACGCCGCCGCCTGGTCGATGATGGCCTTCGCCATGCTCGGTGACGGTGACAAGGCAATTGAACTCTTCTCTCTGCTCAACCCGATCAACCACACGTCAAGCCGTGCAGGCGTGCTTCGTTACAAGGTCGAACCGTACGTTGTGGCGGCCGACGTCTACTCGGTGCCGCCGCATGTCGGGCGCGGCGGCTGGACCTGGTACACGGGCTCGGCTGGCTGGGTCTATCGTGCAGGCGTTGAATCTATCCTTGGCCTGCGCCTGGACGGCGACTGGCTTGTGATCGCCCCCTGCATGGCGACATCATGGCCAGGCTTCGAGATGACGCTACGCTACCGTGGCGCAATCTACGAGATCGTGGTCCGCAACCCCCAAGGCGTTAGCCATGGCGTCATCGATGCCGCGCTCGACGGTGCTCCCCAGATACCGGTGCATGGCCAGGCGCGGATTAGGTTGTGCGAGGATGGCGCGACGCACACGATCGTCGTGACGCTGGGGGTGGAGTGACGCCGCATCCCGCGACGTCGACTCTATACCTACTTGCGCTTGGCGGCGGTAGCTTTGGCTGGGTTTGACGACACAGCCGCAAACGGAGAGGCCGACACGGCCACTTTAGGCTTGTTTTGCTTAGGCTTCTTCGCTTCGCGATTGCCGCGACGATTCTTCATGGACATGAGGGATGGCTCTTCGGCGTCGGAGCGCGGGACATCCGCAGACCGTCGGGCCGATGAATTGACCGTACGCGCTTTCTTACGAGATGTACGATTTGTTGTCGGCGTCAGTTCTCTCGCCTAGCAGTTGGCCTCTTCTCGTCGCGAGCCCGGACTACATCAAGGTGCATGGGACGCCCGAGACACCGGAGGAGCTCGTCGCTCATGAGGCTCTCTTGCAGGGCACCGAAAGCTGGCGCCTCATGAATGGCGACGAGATCATCACAGTTCGTCCGCAGGGGCGCTTCAAGGCGGGCAACGGCACCGCTCTTGCCGCCGCCGCAGCAGCAAGGCTCGGCATGGCATGCTCGGTGGTCAGCGCGACGTCGGGTCCTCCGACCCGCCAAGGTTTCCTCACTTGTTCGGCGATCTCGCGAGCCTCGGCTATTGGCACCTGCTCACGAGGCGGATGGCGTGCGACGTCCGCCCGCATGTGCCGGACGAACTCAGCGATCTGTGGATCCAAGGGCGACGGCGGTGGCAAAGAGTGGATCATGGCAGCTCCGTCACATGCAAAAGACTGCTGCCCAGGACCCTATTCAGAGGGTTGTCCCTACTGAAAACTACATCCAGCAATACTGATGATGAAGTCCGCCGAGGATGGGCCGCGCAATAACCTGACCCGCCCGCTGAACCTGTCGATGGTGCGACGAATCCTTGTCCAGGACCAGATGCGTTCGCAGTTCGTTGTAACAGC
>CALROF020000154.1:0-15483 GCA_943369775.1 Reyranella massiliensis 521 | reverse complement strand
CGTTGCGCTCAGGGATGCCGAGGCCGGCGCCGGCGCCCGTGGCCGACACGATGGCGCCGATCTTGATCGGTTCGCCCGACGTCTGCGCCTGCGCCGCCATGGCGCTCAAACCGACCAGCGCCGCGGCGCCGGTCAACCTCGCGATCGATGACAATGACATTGTTGCTTCCTCCCACTTGATGGATTTCTTTTTTGTCCGCTTGCCGTCAGAGCAACGGTGGCGGCCCGGTCAGGCCGAGGGCGTGCTGGCCGAACAATGCACCCTGCACATCCGGCGTGAACATGACGTGTGCGTTGGCAGCGTGCGCATCGCGGAACAGACGTTGCATGGTGCCGCTGAGATAGAGGCCACTGGAGCCTGCGACCGTCATCAGGATGTTCACGGCGTCGAGGCAGAGGCGAACCGAGAAGAACGCATCGCGCCGATAACGCAGCTTGTCCTCGTGCAAAGGTTCGCGGCCGGCACGCGCCACGTCCATCGCGTGACTACAGACCGCCCGCATCATCATCTCCGCCGTGTCGATGCGTGCGCTGGCTTCGGCGACCTTGATCTGAATGGCCTGGCTGGCACCGACCGGCTGTCCCGTGGTCGTGGCATTGCGCTTGCGTGCGGCACCTACGACGGTCTCATAGGCACCTTGCGCGCAGCCCAGCATGACGCCCGACAGCACATAGGGGCCGAGAGCCAGCATCGGCAGGCGGAAGAGCGGGGACGTGTTCACGGCGGAGCCAGGGTGTGGCTTGCCGTTCATCGCCCAGGCCGTGACCGTCCTGTAGTCCGGCACGAACAGGCCTTTTATCGCGACATCCTTCGAGCCGGTGCCGGAGAGACCGACGGCGTGCCAAGTGTCGATGATCTCGTATTGAGAACGATGGACAAGGGCGAAGCGCTGATCGACCGGTGGGCCGTCATCGCGCTCGCGCACCATGAAGGCCAGCATGTTCCAGTCGGAGTTGTCGACGCCGGAGGAGAGCGGCCAGCGGCCCGAGATCTCGTAGCCGCCATCGACCTTGCGACCGCGCCCTGCCGGGAAAGCGAGCGACGTGGCGATCAGCGTGTCGCGCGAGACGTCCCAGATCTCGTCCTGCACTTCAGGCTGGAAGTAGCCCAGCATCCAATGGTGGCTGGCAAGATTGCCGAGGTTCCAGGCAGTAGACGGGCAGACGCGGGCGACGATGGCACAGGCATCGACCAGAATGCCGACGTCGAGATCGGCGCCGCCCACACGGGCCGGCTGAACCATGCGGAAGAGGCCAGTGCGATGGAGGTCGCGCTCGGTTTCGTCGGGGAGCCGCCGGAGCTTCTCGCAATCGACCGCACGTGCCGCGAGGGCCGGCACCAGCGCGCGCGCCCGTTCGAGCATTTCCGAGTAGGTCACGCCGGCGAAAGACGTCGACGTGGTCGGCAGCGTCGCCGACTTCGACCAGCCAGCGACCCCTTCTCTCGGCATCCCAATTCCTCCCACCGATACGGCGTTGTTCGTTGAAGGAACGATGCGCGTCGTGCACGATCAGGTCAAGCGACCTAATTTTTTGGTCATATGACCTCGGGAGGAAAAGATGGCGATCAAGGTGCTCGAAATCCATCATCAGGGCGTGCGCATCGGCGCCGACGAGAAGACTCTTACCGATCTCGAAAACTTCTATACCGGCGTCCTTGGCCTCAAGCGCGACGAAGGCAGGCCGGAGATTCCCGGCATTCCAGGCATGTGGATCAATGTCGGCGAGGTCGGACAAATCCATCTGATCGGCGGTGACCTGCCGTCACCCTTCGCCCAGGGGCCGGGCCGCGATCCGACGGCGCCGCACGTGGCGCTCGCCGTCGAGAACATCGTCGAGACCAAGGCCGAACTCGATCGTCTGGGCGCCTCGTACTGGTCGTTGAAGGGCGCGACGGGCCCGGATGCCGAGCAGCTCTTCCTCAACGATCCATGTGGGAACATGGTGGAACTCCACCAGTTCGACAAATGCCGCTGCCGGCTGAAGAGCCGTGTGAAGCCGGCCTAGCCTGGCACGGGTGCAGCGAGGCCTGCACACAGGAATGGAACGATCTCGCGAATGGCCGCCTCCATATCCGCGGGATCGCAGCGACCTTGGGAGATGGCTTCGAGGCGGCCAGGCTGGAGCAGCGTCCAGACGTATGCGCCCATCATGAAGTAGTAGCGCCAGTAGAGGGTCTCGGTCGGCACGGCGGGCAGGGCGCGGCCGATTGCGGCGACGTAGAGGGCGTTGGTCTCGTCATAGATGTTGGCCCGCACGACGTTCGCCGTCTCGTCCGGATCGGTGAAGAGCCGGGCGTGCATCTGCATGGTGGTGGGCTGTCCGTTTTGTCGGGCTTCCGGCAGCAGCAGCGAGCGCACCAAGGCATCGACCAGCGCTTCGACAGGGACGAGGCCGTGCGGGTAACGGGCCTCGGCTTCTCGCAGCAACAACCGGCGGCGGTCGGTGACTTCCCGGCCGAGGCGCGCAACCACGGCCTCGAAGATCGCCCGCTTCGACTCAAAATAGTAGTGAAGCTGGCCGACGTTGACCCCGGCCCGGCGGGCGATGGCCCTCGTGGTCGCGCCGCCGTAGCCGAATCGGCCGAATATCTCTTCGGCCACATCGAGGATGCGCTCGGGCAGATTGGGTTTCGAGAGGCGCTGACGTCGCCTTCTGGTGCCCGACAACCTTACGGGCGAGCTCTTCGCGCGGATGGGTCCGCTCTTCTTGCTGACTGCCTTTGTTGCCACGAAGGTTCCCGGTTTCGATGAAGTGCCCCTCATAAAGGGAAGCCCTGCTCATTTCCATTCCTGAGGCTGCCGGGTCGGGCGTCACTCATATGGAGGACGCAGACGGTCTGCAGTCCCTGAACTGCTGCGGTTCTTGCTAGTGGTGCGCAAATACGTTGCGTATTGTGTTCGAGGGGAGTTCTGGGACTGGATAGGTGGGGATGATCGGCGGATATCGGAGCTGGGAGACCATGCGGCCCGACGGCCAGGCGGAATTTCTTGAACGGTTGTGCTGCGCCCTTCGCCTCGCGGGAACCGGCGCGCACCGTGTCGCCGTCCGCCTGGTCGGAACCCTGCTTTGTGGTCTCGTTGCCTGCTTTCTGCCGGTAAATGGACTTTGGGCTCAGGCCACCGGTCAGGGGGCCGGTGGTGGCGATCTGCAGCAGCGATACGACGCGGCATTCCAGGAGATGGTCAGGAAGCCTGCCGATCTCGACGCGCTCTTCACGTTCGCGACGCTGGCCAGCCAGAATAATGATTTGGAAGGCGCGATCTCCGCGCTCGAACGCATGCTGCTGATCAATCCCGATCTGCCCCGCGTGCGACTGGAACTCGGCGTCCTCTACTATCGCCTGGGCTCCTACGAAGTCGCCCGGACTTACCTCGAGACGGCACTGCAATCGTCTGCCCTGCCGCCCGATGTGCGCAGCCGCGCCGAGCAGTTCATGGCCGAGATCGAAAAGCGGCAAAGCCGGTCGCGATTTTCGGGCGAGTTCTTCCTCGGGACCCGTTATCAATCCAACGCGAACCTCGGGCCGCCGACCTCCTCGGTGCGGCTGTTCGGCCAGGTCGCCAACCTCAACCAGGCAGCCATCGGCACATCGGACTGGGGCGCCGTCGGCTCGATCCAATTGCGCCACGCCTACGACCTCGGCACGCAGGATCGAGCGACCATCGAAAGCCAGTTCACCGGCTATGCCAACCGGCAGTTCACGCTGCAGACAGCCAATGTCAGCCTGCTCGACTTCACCACGGGGCCGCGCTTCCAAATCCTGCAGGGCCTGTTTGAGGACGTCTCGATCAAGCCGTTCGCGACCGTGGGCTACATCTGGGTAAACGACACACCCTATTACGGCAGCTACGGCGCCGGATTGGAAACGGGTGTGCTGCTCAGTGACCGGCTGCGCAACACCTCGGTGTTCGTATGGCGCCAGCAGAACTACCCCAATACCAGCTACCTCCCGGCCAACAGCCTGTATACCGGGCTGCAGCTTTCCGGCAGCACGACCTTCCAGTACCAGATCAACGATCTGGTGGCGGTCTATGCCATCGGCAATGCGCAGCGCTATCAGACGCAACAGTCGACGTGGCTGAACTACTCCCTGTGGGGCGTTGGCGGCGGGGTGGCCTTCCGCTTCGCCGATCCGCTGTTCAAGTCACAGATGGCATGGGGCATCAACCTGTCGGTCAACCAGCAGTGGTGGACCTATGACGCCGCCGATCCGGTGATCGATCCCAGCACGATCCGCACCCAGAGCGACACGATCATCAACCTGGTGTTGACCGTGCCGTTCGATGAGCGCACCACCTTCAGCATCTCAGGAGGCCGCTTCAACCGCGCCTCGTCGCTGCCAAATTATGCCTTTACGGATAACAGCGTCCTGTTCGGCGTGAGCTGGCGTTTCTAGCGCCAGTCCGAGGAGATGACCATGACCAGACTGACCGCTTCCGGCCTTGCTCTTCTGCGTGCCGCACTTCTTGGGACTACATCCATCACGCTGCTCGCCGCCGGGACGGCCGAGGCTCGGGTTGGTGTCACCTCGGCAACCGACGGTGATCCCCTGGGCAAGCCGCCCGCTGCGAACGAGCGCGTGTTGCGCATCGGCATCGACGTGCAGGCCAACGAACTGATCACCACGCGCGCCAACGACCGCGCCCATCTGATGTTCCTCGACGGCACCTCGCTGACGGTCGGGCCGAACGCGCAACTCACCATCGACAAGTTCGTCTACGATCCCAACAGCAAAACCGGCGATCTGGCGATCAATGCCAGCAAGGGTGTGTTTCGGCTGGTCGGCGGCCGCATCAGCAAGACCAATCCGATCACCATCACGACGCCGTCCAGCACCATCGGCATTCGCGGCGGCATTACCCTGCTGGATACCGAGGCGGCGCGCACGATCTCGACCTTCGTGTTTGGCACCAACATGACGGTGAGCGCAGCCGGCCGTACCGAGACCGTCACCCGGCCGGGCTCGCAAGTCACGACGAACCTGGGCGCGCTTCCGGGCCGGCCAATCCTGGTGCCGCCGGGTGCACTGAGCGGGCAGTTGGCGCAGCTCGAGGGCCGTGGCGGGACGAAGCAGAGCGGCACGCCAAGCCCCGGAGCTGCGGCCAACGCCAATGCTGTGGCTGGTGCGGAACAGCGCGTGCAGACCTCGGGCCTCAGTCAGCAAAATTCGTCGCAGCCGCCGAGTGCGAACGGTCAACGCTCGCTCCCCACTCTGGGCCGCGGTCCGGACAACCTCACGGAGCGCACGGCGAACGCGCTGAGCAACGCCACCGACTCGCAACAGCAACAACAGGCACTTGGCGAGAGCCGCCGCGACTCGGCGGGACCGGGCCCGTCGCCGACACCGCCCACCACTGTCCTGGTGTCGCGCGGCCGCTTCTTCCGCGAGGAGCCGTATATCGTCAGCTCGTTCAACAATCAGACGCTGGCGGCCACGCCGGACCCGCAGAACAATGTCGCGCTGCGGTCGCCAAGTTCCGTCGCTAACAGCCAGGTCACGCTCGCCCTGGACGACGGGCGCAGCGTCACTCTGCCGTGGCAGCCGACCAACATCGCCTTCCCGGTAATGGTCAACGATCAGGTCCTGGGCGCGCTGACCGGCATTGGCCTGGTCAGTCCGCGCGGCGAGTTCTTTGCCTATCTGTTGTTCGACTCGAGCAACCGCCGGATCGGTATCGTGGCGGGTACGCCAACCACTTACGCGCAGTTTCCCAAGACGGGCTTCGCCGAGCATATCCTGCTCAACCTGGGCAGCCTCGGCACCGTGCCGTTCGCCGGCGATACGGTTGGCCTCAACGCCGATCTTGCCGGCAATGCGGCGATCTCGACCCTGAAATCTGCTTTCTCGCCCAATGCCGGGCTGGGAGTCGGCGATCCAGTGCCCAATGCGCAGCGCGCCGTCGCCTTGCAGGCAACGGTTTCGGTTTCCGGGCAGGGGGCGAGCCAGAAATCTTATATGGGCGTCTTTATCGGCCAGTACTTCCGCGATACCGAGACGTCGTCGATTGCGCTTGCCGGCCGCTACAATGGCACCTACCGGCTGGCGGCCAACCAGCCGATCGGTCGCCAAACGTCGGCAGCCTCGACCTTCAATACCGGGACATCGAATTCGATCTACGGCGACGGCGCGACGGCAATGGTCCTGACGCCGGACGGGCTGACCACGACCTATACCGACAATGGCAGCACCATCACCGGTGCGACGACGGTGCGGACGCCGCAGGCGTCGTTCGACCAGCCCTACAACAACCTGAACGGCTCGTCCTACTATTCGATCAACGGTGCGCTGCGGGTCGATTCGCCGGAGTATCCGACGCAGCCCGGAGCACGAACCGACCGCACAATGAACGGCTTTGTCGGCGGCCTGGTCGAAGGACGCGACAGCGCCGGCAACATCACGACACGGCAGATCGGCGGCGCCGGTGCCGTGCCGGGCGATGTCGTCATCAAGACAGATCCCGCGTCCAATCGAGCTTCTGCCAACTTCAACGTAAACAATTGGGCTACGGGAACCTCGGCCTCGTTCCGGTTGGGGGGCACCTCGGGCGCCAGTTACGCGACGAGTGCCTACATAGACGACAAGAACTGGGGCGTCGCGGATCGGCCGGCAGACGTCCTGACCAACACGACCAGCATAACCAAGGGCAGCACGACCTCCGGCGGCTTGGACGTGCAGTCCCGGACGGTCGCCGTATCGTCGGGCACAGCTTCACTCGCCAGCTTCTTTGCGGCCTCCGGCGTGACGCCATGCTCGTGCGATTTCCTAACGTGGGGCGTCTGGGGAGGCGATATCCGCTACAGCGCCAACAGTGCCTACAATCCCAACGGCCGCGATCGCCTGAACCTTGCGAGCTTCGTCGCTGGTACGCTGACGCCGCAGATCCAGTTGCCGAATACCGGCAGCGCGACCTATAGCGGCCACGCCTTCGGCAACGTGCAGAATGGCACGCAGAGCTACGTTGCCGCGGGAACCTACACCAATGCCTGGAACTTCGGATCTCAGACCGGCAGCGTGACGATCGGCAACTTCGACGGCGCGACCTATGGCGGTACGACGGCCCTGACCTCCGGAACCGTGCAGTTCACCGGGTCGATCGCCGGGGCAGGGCGCACCGGTTCGGTAAGTGGCGCTTTCTTCGCGTCGCCGACCGATCCGGCCAAGGGACAGGCCGGCAGCTTCGGCGTCAGCGGGACGGGCTACAAGGCTGGCGGCACCTTCGCTGGACAGCGGCCGTGACGTATCGCCCGTGTGACCTGAGCCTGCTCGTTCGGAGCGGGTGGCGCGGCCGGCAGGATTGCGGAAGCGCTTTCAGCCGAGCATGAGGCAACTGCTCCGGCGTCTCAACGGATCGCGCGCGCCGCTGATCGTCGCGTTGATCGTGCTGGCGAGCGCGCTGCTATTGCGCAGCATCGACCCGGCGGCGCTGGCGCGCGTGCGCGACTTTGCCTTCGACACCTACCAGCGCCTGCAGCCGCGTGCCTATTCGATCGAAACGCCTGTGCGCATTGTCGACATCGACGAAGCGGCTCTCGCCGAATTCGGACAGTGGCCGTGGCCGCGTACCGTCGTCGCTCGCCTGATCGACAAGCTCACCGAAATGGGCGCGGCGGTGATTGCCTTCGATGCGGTGTTCGCGGAACCCGACCGCTCGTCGCTCAGCCGCATGGTCCGGGACCTTGTGGCCTACACCGATCCCGAAACCGTACAGAAACTGGCGGCGGCGCTGCAGGACAACGACCAGGTGATGGCTGATGCCGAGGCGCAGTCGCGGGTGGTGCTCGGTTTCGGTTTCGATCTAAAGGGCGGCCAGCGGCCGCCGCGCAAGTTCCATGGCGTTGCCTTCGCCGGTGACGATCCCAGTCAGTTCTTGCCGCTACAGGCCGGTGTGGTGAAGCCGCTCGACATCCTGGAAGCGGCAGCCAAGGGCAACGGCAGCGTGAACACCGACATCGAAAGTGTTGTCGTGCGCCGGGTGCCGATGCTTTTCCGCGTCGCCGGGCAGGAGGGCCTGTTCCCCGCCTTGTCGATCGAGGCGCTACGCGTCGTGCAGGAGGCCAACTCTTATGTGATCAAGTCGTCGGGGGCGAGCGGTGAGCTCGCCTTTGGCGAGCGAACCGGCATCGTTGCCATCAAGACCGGCAATCTTGAGGTGCCGACCGACGCGCGCGGCCGGGTGACGCTGTACGATACCGGCCACCGGGATGAGCGCTTCGTGTCTGCCCGGTCAGTGTTGGCGGGGGAGGTCCCAGCGGACCGGATCGAAGGCAACGTAGTGTTCGTGGGCACCAGCGCCATCGGACTGAAGGATCTTCGCAATACGCCGGTGCAGGATGCCGTGCCGGGAGTAGAGGTGCATGCCCAGCTCGCTGAGCAGATGATCGAGCAGAAGTTCCTGGCACGGCCCGATTACGCCGATGGTGCGGAATTTCTTTACCTGCTCGCCATCGGGCTGTTGTTCGTCTGGTTGTTGCCGCGCCTCAGCGCAAGCCGGATGGCCGTCGTCGCCGCGCTCTTCATCGCCATCGGCGTGCTGGTGCCGTGGTTCGCCTATTCGCGGTACCAGCTCCTGTTCGATCCGCTCTACCCACCGGTGACGTTGGCGGCGATCTATGTTGCCGGCTCGGTGACTGCCTTCATGCGCACGGAGCGCGAACGCGCCCAGATCCGGAACGCCTTCGGCCTCTATCTGTCTCCGGACATCGTCGAACAGCTGGCGCGTAATCCGCGGCTCCTGCAGCTCGGTGGCGAGCAGCGCGAGATTACCGTGATGTTCACCGATGTGCGCGGCTTCACGACAATCTCGGAACAGTTCGATCCGCATGGGCTGACGCGCTTCATGAACCGCTTCCTGACACCCATGACCGACCTGATCCTGAGTGGGCGCGGCACGATCGACAAGTACATGGGCGACGCGATCATGGCGTTCTGGAACGCACCATTGCCGGTGCCGGCGCACGCCGCGCACGCCTGCGATACGGCCTTGGCCATGCAGGCACGCTTGGGGGAACTGAACGACGAATGGCGAGCCGAGTCCCTGGCAGAGGGCAGAGAGCACATCGCAGTGACTATCGGCATTGGCCTGAACACCGGGCCTGCGTCGGTCGGCAATTTCGGTTCGGAGCAGCGCTTCACCTATTCGTGCCTCGGCGACGATGTGAACCTGGCATCGCGCCTCGAAAGTCAGTGCAAGGCCTACGGCGTCGGCATCATCGTCGGATCAAAGACGCAGATGCAGGTGCAAGAGTACGCCACTCTCGAGCTCGACCGCGTCATGGTGAAGGGCCGAACTGAACCCGAACGCATTTTCGCCTTGCTGGGAAATGCCAGCCTCGCCCTGTCGGCCGGCTATCGATCTCTCGCAGATCGGCAGGCCGCGTTCCTGCAGGAGTATCGCGCCGGTAGATTTGCCGAAGCACTGGAACAGATCGGCGCCTGTCAGGATGCCGCAGTGGCGATTGGCTGGAAGCAAGGCTATTACGACATGATGGCCGGGCGGATCAACGCGTTGATCCTCGAGCCGCCATCCAATTGGACTGGCATACACGTCGCGGCTGAGAAGTGACCGGCTGGTCTCTCGATCGGCCGGCCCCCGTTGAAGCAGGGCCAGTTCCTCGGTAGCGTCCCGGCTGCGACAGAGTTCGGGCGAGAGGAAGCACTTTCATGGCGATGGCTTCCGGAAACGGGTTGAGCAGGCGATGGCTCGCGATGCCTGTCGTGGCCTACGCTTTTGTTTTTGCGCTGCTCGGTGGAGCCGGCCTCGCTCTCTGGGCAACGGGAGTGGCGCCACTGCCATGGGGCCCTGGAAGTGAGCCCGCGCCTGCCAAGGCAACACAGTTAGAGCTGAAGCCCCTTGGCCGGGGGCTGGAACTGCCGCCGCGCACCACAGGCCTCCAGCCGACAGCGCCGACTGAGCTGACGCTCGGGCAGCAACCTGCGGTGTCGCCGCTGCCATCCGAGGCAAGGGACAGCGATACGGCGCCCCCGTCGGCGAAGATGGCTGAACCGTCGGCTTCCCAATGTTCGGTCGATCCTGGTCTCTGGCCCTCCGATCGGACGAACCAGATCAAGATCATTCAGCTGTTGCTGCGCGACCTCGGATTCTACAGCGGCACCACCTACGGCACGATGGGCCCGGCGACGCGCGCAGCGATTGCCAAGTTTCAGTTGGCCGCCAATGAAACAGAAACGGGCGAGCCTAACGAGGTGTTGTTCGTAGCGCTCAAAAAGAAGTGCGCGCCGCCATCGCCCTGAGCATCAGGCCTCACGCCGACCGTCGTACCCTTCTGCTTCGTCGTAGGCCGACTTGATCATCCACCAGCAGAACAGGACGGCGAACGCCGACAAAGCGAGGCCGAAGGCCAGGATACCGCTGTCGCGAGCAGCGCCGGCCATGAACAGGCCGGCAAGGCCGAGCAGGCCCACGAATATACCCATGATCCAGTGAGACATGTTTCTCTCCTCAATCGTCGTCAAACAGAATGCGGCCAGCGGACCCGTCGGGGTCGTCGTATTGACCGCTGCGCAGCGCCCAGAGAAAGGCCGCCAGGGCCAGCAAACCCAGGAAGAGTGCCGCCGGCAGGAGAACGAGCAGGCTGTCCATCAGTGCACCTTCTGAAGAGTGGAAGGCCGCAGGGGCAGCGGGTGAACGCCGAGACGCAATGAATTGCCGATCACCAGCAGCGAGGACGAGGACATCGCCACAGCAGCGACCAGTGGCGTGACCTCGCCCAGGACGGCGAGCGGCACGGCGGCGAGGTTGTAGAGGAGCGCCAACGCCAGGTTCTGCCGCATCAGGCGGTTGGCGCGACGTGCCACATCCAGCGCCTCGACGACCGGCTGCAGCGCATCGCCCTGAAACACCGCGTCGGCCGCGTTCTGCGTCGCTTCGGCGGCAGTCGTCGGTGATAGCGATGCATGCGCCGCGGCAAGCGCGGGTGCATCGTTCAGTCCATCGCCCACCATCAGCACGCGTTTGCCCTGCGCTGCCAATTCGGCGAGGTGTTGTGCCTTGGCCGCTGGCTTCGCCTCGGCATGCCAAGCGTCGATGCCGACGGTGCGGGCGGCATCGGCAACGGCGGCTGGCCGGTCACCCGAGAGCAATTCGACGGCGAGCCCGTCGCGATGCAGCACCGCGACGGTGCTCGTGGCGTCGGACCGTAGCCGATCGGCGAAGGCGAAGCGGACCGGCGGGCGACCTGCCTCGGCGAACCAGAGTTCGGACCGGCCGTCGTCGACCGCTTCGGTGACGCCGCAAAATGTTGCCGATCCCAGGCGCATTTTGCCGCTTTGGAGGCCTTCGCCGGGATGTTCGATGACGTTCGGGGTGGCAACCACACCCGGTACGGCACGCAGGAGCGCGCGCGCCAGGGGGTGACGGGAATTCGCCGCGAGCGCGGCGGCGCGACGCCTGGTCTCGGGATCGGCAGGACCATCGACGAGTTCGGGACGCCCCAGGGTAAGGGTTCCGGTCTTGTCGAAGACGACATGGTCGATTTGCGCCAGGCGTTCGAGTGCCGTCGGTGAAAGCAGCAGGATGCCCGACCGCAGCAGACGCGTGCCTGCCACCACCTGAACGACCGGGACGGCAAGGGCGAGTGCGCAGGGGCAGGTGATGATCAGCACCGCCGTGGCCACCAGCAGCGCGCGATCCCAGGCGAGACCTCCCAACAGCATCCAGCCGAAGAAGGTTAGCAGTGCCGTGGCATGCACCACCGGCGCATAAGCGCGTGCGACGCGGTCGGCGATGGCCGTGAAGCGCGACCGTCCGCGTTCGGCGGCCTCGACGAGCCGGACGATTTCGGCCAGCAGAGTACGGTCACCGGCAGCAGTAACGCGCACGCGAAGCGGGGCTCCCAGGTTGACCATGCCGGCGAACACCCGGGCGCCCGGCTCGACCGCCTGCGGCACGCTTTCGCCGCTGATCAAGGCAGCGTCGAGCGAGGACCTACCTTCGTAGACGATGCCATCTGCTCCCAGTCGTTCGCCGGCTGCTACCAACAGCACATCGCCGGGTGCAAGCGCGTCGACGCGGCGCGGGGCGGTGCTGCCGTCGGCCGTTACGACCGTGACGCTGCGGGCTGTCAGCGCCAGCAATGCCCGGACGGCATGGCGGGCGCGACCGCGGGCGCGACGATCGAGGTAGCGGCCGACCAGCAGGAAGAAGAGCAGCGTGATCGCCGAGTCGAAGTAGGCATGTGGTCCGCCGCCCCAGGCTTCGTGGAGGCTGACGACGCAGGCCAGAACGACGCCGATCGAGATCGGGACGTCCATATTGCTGCGGCCGGCCTTCAGGGCAGTGATCGCCGAACGGAAAAAAGGTCGGCCTGCATAGGCGACGGCTGGCAGGGCGATGGCAGCCGAAAGCCAATGGAAGAGGGTTCGCGTTGCCTCGCCCATGGAGCCGTCATGGCCCGACCAGACTGCGACCGACAACAGCATGACATTGGCCGCGGCAAATCCCGCCACGCCGAGCGCGCGCAGCAAGTCGCGAGCGTCGCGATCCTCGCCGGCATTGGCCGCGATGATTTCGTAGGGCGCCACCCTGAACCCGAGGGCCGCGACAAGGCCGGCATGAGCATTGGCGTCCTGGGCGGGACCACGCCATCCAAGGGAGAGGCGCCGCGTCGAGAGATGTACGCGAGCCTTGGTGATGGCTTGGTTGCGCGCCAGCAGGCTCTCGATCAGCCACACGCAGGCAGCGCAATCGAGACCTTCGACCAGCAGGTCCAGTGTTGCCTCGTTCTTGCCGGTGACGTGTGCATGGCCGGCGAAGTCGGTTTCGAGGGGCTCCGGCCGCCTTGCGTGCCGTTCCTCCAGGCGCCGGTAGAAGGAAGCGAGACCGGCCGCTCCGATGATGGCGTGGGCGCCGGCGCATCCGGCGCAACAGAACTTGCTGTCGGAAAGTCCGCGCAAGACCTCGCCGCAATGCGCGCAGGTCTGCTCCGCCGGCGCGGCAGCAGAAGGCGCGAAGAGCGCGGCGTCGGTCATTGCAGGAACATCCGGCGGGTCTGCGCGAAGCGCTGGCCGTCCCGTTCGATCACGATGTCGATGTCCCAGTTCCCGCGAGCCGGCAGGTCCACCGTCCCGGCGAGCTGTCCCGGTCCGACGACGGCCATGGCAATGCTGAGCGGTGGCCGCTTCTCCGCGGGCCGAACCAGTTCGACGGTCGCACGAGCCCCCGCAAGTGGCCGGCCATCGCGATCGAACAGCGCGAGGTCGAGCTGATGGCTCTCCGGTTGCCACTTGGAGTCGATACGCCACCCCAGAACATCGCGGCTTTGCTGGGCGGTAAGAACGTCGTTGTAGCGCAGCCCACGGTCGCGGGGCTTGGGCGTATAGAGGCCGGAGAACGAGCCTACCGCGAACCAGATCATGGTGCCGTTGACCGCGACGACGAGAGCGAACCCCAGGACGAAGAGCCAGGGAATGTAGCGACCGCGCAGGGCGAGGGTGGTGCTCATCGGCAAGCTCCTTTAACGGCCAGGTCCGACAAAGACGGCATCGTGCGAGGCACGACGCGCCTGTGAGGCTTCGTGCACTTCGAACGTGATGGACTTGGAGCCCGCGGGCGCATCCTTCGACGGAACCGTGACGAGCACCCGGAAGGTGCCGACCATGTCGGGATGGACCGCCAAGGTCTGGGGGGCCGACGCACCGTCGGTATCGGCGACGACGAATCCCAGCACAGCCGAGGGCAGTCCTTCGAGGGAGACCCGGAAGTGGGCTTCTTCGCGCCGCTTGTTCAGGATCTTGAGGGTGTATGAATTGCGAATGTCACCGTTAGACAGGCGGACGAAATTCGGGCTGCGGTCGCGCTGGACCGTCAGCTCTGCATCGCTGCGCAGCAGGAACGCCACCAGCATGATTGCCGACACGAGGCAGAGCAGGCCGGCATAGAGCAGGGTGCGCGGCCGTAGCGGCCGCCATGCCACTCGACCTGTGCCTTTAGTCGTGCTGGTCTCCTTGGCATGCTGGTTGGCCAAGGTGTCCCAACGGATGAGGCCGAGCGGCCGGCCAACCTTGTCCATGGTCTGGGTGCAGGCGTCGATGCAGAGACCGCAGCCGATGCATTCGATCTGCTGGCCATCGCGGATGTCGATGCCTGTCGGACAGACAGCTACGCACAGCCGGCAGTCGACGCAGTCGCCGCGACCGTCCCAGGTATCACGGGCCTTGTGCTTGCCGCGGGGCTCGCCGCGCCATTTCTGGTAGGTGACGGTCAGGCTCTGTTCGTCGAGCATCGCTGCCTGGAAGCGCGGCCAAGGGCACATGTAGGTGCAGACCTGTTCGCGCGCCCAACCTGCCAGGACGTAGGTGGTCGCGGTGAACAATCCGACGAAGGTGTAGACTTCGAGCGATGCCTCGCCGCGGAAGATCTTGATCAGCGTGGTCGGAGCGTCGACGTAATAGAACACCCAGGCACCGCCCGTCGCCGCAGCGATGACGAGCCAGGCGGCGTGCTTCAGGCCCTTGCGGGCGGCCTTGGTTGCCGACATCGGCTGTCGGTCGAAGCGCATGCGCTCGTTGCGATCACCTTCGATCCAACGCTCGACCAGCATGAAGAGATCTGTCCAGACGGTCTGCGGACAGGTGAAGCCACACCACACACGTCCGAACAGGGACGAGGCGAAGAACAGGCCGAGCGAGGCCAGGATCAACAGGCCAGTGACGAAGTAGACTTCCTGCGGCCAGATGACGACATCGAAGAACCAGCCGCGCCGGCCATCGAGGTCGATCAGGATCGCCTGGGAGGGGGCATTAGGCCCGCGGTCCCAGCGCAGCCAGGGCACCAGATAGTAGAGGCCAAGCAGCACGACGAGCACAGCCCATTTGATTCGCCGCCACTGGCCGGCAATCGCGCGCGGGTAGACCTTGATGCGGGTGACGTAGAGCGGCAGCTCGGCCTTCTGTGCGGCGAGCGAGACCGCCTCGTCATCCCGGATCTTTGTGTCGATGCCCATGATGCGCCCGCATGCTGCCTAGCGGCCGCCGCCCAGCGCGTGGACGTAGATCGTGAGCATCTTGATGGTCGCTTCGTCGAGGCGTCCGCTCCAGGCGGGCATGCTGCCGTTGCGGGCGTAGAAGATCGACCGGTAGATCGCATCACGGTTGCCGCCATAGAGCCAGATCCCGTCCACGAGACTGGGTGCGCCGAGCTCCTGGTTGCCCTTTCCTTCGGGGCCGTGGCAGGCCGCGCACTGCTCCTGGAAGATCTGCGTGCCTTCCGGCGTAGCCTGTGCCTTGCCGGACAAGCTCAGCACATAGTCCGTTACCGCCGCGATCTGGGCACCGGTGAGCAGGCCGTCGACGCCGAAGCGCGGCATCATCGACTGGCGGGACTTGTCGTCGGCGTTGCGGATGCCGTGCTCGATCGTGGCACGGATCTGCTCGAGACTGCCGCCCCAGATCCAATCGTCGTCCACTAGATTGGGAAATCCGTGGCTGCCCGCGCCGCCGGCACCGTGGCACTGCATGCAGTT
>CALROF020000153.1:0-15537 GCA_943369775.1 Reyranella massiliensis 521 | reverse complement strand
CGTGTCCGAGGGATGGAAGTGTGTGTACTGGTATTCTGGCAGATCCTTCTGCGCGACGGCGCGGATGCCGAGGCTGGTGACGCGCTGGCGTTCGGCCGCCGCGTCGGGAACCTGAAGGATGACCATATAGCCGCCATCGCCCTTGCGGCGATCGATGTAGCGACCGGCAGACGTGCCTTCCTGGAACGGCGTCACGATTTCTAGGAAGTCGTGTCCCGTCGGACAGACGACATTCACCAGTCCCCATTTGGCCACGCCGGGGTCGCGATAGGCGACCTCGATCCCGAGAATGTCGCACAGCTCTTCGCGCGAGCTTTCGAGGTCCTTGCAGACGAAAACGCACTGCCTCAGTCTCATTGCTTCGCTCCCATTTCCTGTCGGTTGCCGCTATCGTAGAGCCATGCGGACCGTGTGGACCATGGGCTTCGTGGCAGCGGCCGCCCTCTCCTTTTGCCTGCCGGATTTTATCGTCTTCCGCTTCACGCAGGCCGTGATCTGGTCGATCGCGCTCGTGGGCCTCGTGATGCTGTGCGGCGTGAGCGGCCAGTTCTCCTTCGCCCAGGCCGCTCTTTTCGGCATCGGCGGCTATGGCGCGGCGATCCTGGGTACACACACACCGCTGTCGATCTACTGGGGAATGGCGCTGGCACCCGTGCTGGGTTTCGTGGCGGGCTATGGCCTCGGCCGCGTCGCTGGCCGGCACAATCTATGGACCCAGGCGCTGGTCACTTATGCGTTCGCCATTGCATTCCCACAGCTCCTGCGCTGGCGTCCGATCGAGCAATGGACCGGCGGCGTACAGGGCCTCTATCTCGACTTTCCGACGCCGCCGCTGGACGCTTTGAGCAACGACCGTTGGGCATTCCTGATGGCGTTGTCGCTGCTGGCCGTGGGCCTATGGCTCGCGCACAACCTGATCGACAGCCGCGCCGGCCGAGCCATGAAGGCGGCGCGCGATCAGGATCTCGCAGCGGCGGCACAGGGGATCAAAGTCGGGCAGACGCGCGCCGCGGCGTCCGGAATCGCCGGCGCCTATCTAGCCCTGGCGGGCTGCCTCTCGGCCTATCAGTTCGGGTTCGTCGGACCGACGACCTACAACTTCGCGCTTTCGGTCCAGATGCTCTTCGGCCTGGTGGTCGGCGGCATGTATTCGCTGAGCGGCGCGATTCTGGGTGGTCTCTTCCTGCAGTTCTTTCCCGACGTCACCGCGGGACTGGGCAAGGGACTGTCGGCGCTGCTCTATGCCGTGCTGTTGATCGCTGCGATGGTGGCGATGCCGGATGGCGTGGCGGGTGCTCTGTCCCGCCTCGCCGCCCGGATCAAGCTCAGACGCCCTTGAAGACCGGCGCGCGCTTTTCCACGAAAGCGCGGGCGGCTTCCTTGTGGTCCTCGGTCTCGCCCGTGCGGATCATGCGCGCGGCTTCGCTGTCCAGCGCCTCGGAGAGCGAACCCTCTTCCGCGACCTTCATGTTCTTCTTCACGTGCCACCACGCGACGCGCGGGCCGGCTGCGAGCTTCTTGGCGAAGGCCATCGTCTCGTTGTCGAGGTTGGCATCGTCGACGACACGGTTGGCGAGGCCCAGCTTCTCGATCTGCTCGGCATTGAGAATTTCGGCCGTGAAGTAGAGTTCACGCGCCTTGGCGGTGCCGACCAGCTTGTGCAGGAAGTAGTGCGAACCGAAGTCGCCCGAGAAGCCGACCTTGGCAAAGGCGGTCGTCATGCGGGCGCTCTTGCCGGCAAAGCGCATGTCGGCGGCGAGTGCCAGCGACAGGCCAGCGCCGGCGGCAACGCCGTTCACCATGGCGATCGTCGGCTTGCCCATTTCGTGCAGCAGTTCCGAAACACGCATGCGGGCGCGGATGTCGTGCACCTTATCTTCGTAGGTCTTGTCCTGGTCGCGACCAGCGGCCATCGACTTCACGTCGCCACCGGCACAGAACGCCTTGTCACCGGCGCCGCGCACCACCACGCAGCCGATGGCGCGAGTGCCCGCCGCCTCGTTGAGCGCCTCGTCGAGCGCGTTCATCATGTCGCGGCTCAGCGCGTTCATGGCATCGGGCCTGTTCAGCACGATTTTCATCACGCCGTCTTCGACGGTTTTGATCAGGTGGGACATCGACTTCCTCCGAGATTGCGATTCGCTGGGGTTGCGGCGAATGTTTCCCAAACTAACGAGTCACGCAACGACATTCCGTCTTGCTGGGCGGAACCGATTATGAGGAGCGTTCGAGCCATGAAATACGAGACTTTGCTGACCGATCTCGCAGACGGCGTGATGACGGTGACCCTCAACCGCCCCGACAAGCTGAACGCTTTCTCCACCGTCATGAGCAGGGAACTCATCGACTTCTTCCAGAGTGTGAATGCGATGGATGAGGTGCGCGCCATCGTCGTGACGGGCGCCGGCCGGGCCTTTTGCGCCGGTGCGGATATCTCCGGCGGCACCGGCGCCTTCAAGGTCTGGAATGATGGCAATGCCCCGCAGAAGCGCGAGGCCAGCGATTCGATCACGCTCGCGATCTTCAACTGCCTGAAGCCGATCGTGGCTGCGATCAACGGTGCGGCCGTCGGCGTCGGCATCACCATGTGCCTGCCCATGGACATCCGCCTGATGTCGAGCGCCGCCCGCATCGGTTTCGTCTTCAACAAGCGCGGCATGGCCATGGAAGCCGGAAGCTGCTGGTTCCTGCCACGCCTCGTCGGCATGCAGCGGGCACAGGAATGGGTGATGACCGCCGAATTGTTCGGCGCCGAGGAAGCTCTGAAAGGCGGCCTCGTTCGTTCCGTCCATGCGCCCGACGAACTGCTGCCCGCCGCGCAGGCGCTGGCGCGAAAATTTGCCGCCAGCACCTCCTCCGCTGTCGCCGCGGCGGTGAACCGTCGCCTGATGTGGAGCATGTGGGGTGCGCAGGACCCGCTCGACGCGGTGACGCTCGACCTGCAGTGCGTCGGCCATCTCGCGGCCGGCGCCGACGCACAGGAAGGCATCAAGTCCTTCTTCGAGAAGCGCGCGCCTGTCTTCCCGCTGCAGCCCAGCAAGGACATGCCGCCCTTCGGGCCGTGGGCTCAGGCCACCGGCGGCAACAAGTAGATACCCGGCTCAGCCGACAGGTTCTGCTTGATCCGCCGGCTGACATCGTCGGCAAGGATCTCCGACTTGCCTTCCTCGAGGGCGGCCAGAACCTGCTTCACGACGTCATCGGGCTGCACCTTCGGCCCAGTCACATCGCGGACCATGTCGGTGTCCATGAAACCGACATGCAGAGACAAAACTTCCGTGCCCTGCCCACGCAACTCATTGCGCAGGCCGTTGCTCAGCGACCACGCCGCGGCCTTGCTGGCCGAATAGCTCGAACTTGTCGACAGGCTGACCCAGCTCAGCACCGACAGGACATTGATGATCGCGCCACCGCCGTTCTTGGCCAGGATCGGCGCGAAGGCACGGGCGGTCAGCAGCGGCCCGAAGAAATTCGTTTCGAATTCGGCGCGGGTCGCGTCGAGTCCATCCGGCGTCAGGAACCCGGTTCCGCGGATGATGCCTGCGTTGTTGATCAGCAGGTTCACGTCGCCCAGCTCACGCGCGGCAGCTTCGACCTGTTCGGGTTGGGTAACATCCAGGCGGACAGGCTGCACGCCGGCCTGCTTCACCGACGCGGGATCGCGCGCCGCGGCATAGACCTTGCGCGCGCCGCCGACGAGCAGCGCCTTGGTAAAGGCAAGGCCGAGGCCACGATTGGCGCCGGTCACGAGAGCAACGGAGTCCTTGATCTTCATCGCTGGTCCTTCCAAAGGTCTAGATGACCGGTCGTCTTAGAACTAGGCGCACGAGTAACGGCGTTAAAGTGAGCTTTCCTCTCTCAGGTGAGAATTTTGTTGAAGGTGACCGAGAGGAAGGCGTCGAGGGCTGCCGGATCCTTCTCGACCTTGGACCGCATTACGGCGCCCTCCCAGGCATTTAGGAGAAAGTTCGCGAGCGTCTCAGCAGGGATGTCCTTGGAAACATCTCCGGCCTTCTGTGCCTCACGGATCACCTGTGCGATGGCATTGGCCCAATCGTCGAAGGCTGCCTCCAGCACGGCCCGGATTGCCGGGCTTTGCCCCGGAAGCTCCGTGCCGAAATTGCCTAAAAGGCACCCCCGGCTGAAGCCTGTCGCCGGTCCCAACTGATTGAGGCTCTTGAAGTAAGCCCGCAGCCGGGCGAGCGGCGGACCAGAGCCCTCGACCAGAAGCTGCCGCCGCTCTGCCCCCTTGGCCGCATAGTGCTGTACGACCTCGACACCCAGCGCGTCCTTGCTCTCGAAATGATTGTAGAACGAGCCCTTGGGCACCTTGGCGGCGTCGGTAATGTCCTGCACGCCGGTCGCGTTGAAGCCCCGCTTGTGCAAGGCCTCCAGCCCCGCAGTGAGCAGTCGTTCACGAACGTCGGTCCTTGCCATGCCTTTCAATATGACCGGTCGTCTCAGACTTTCAAGAGGGCGAAATCTGACGGCTAGAGCGTAAAAGCGTACATCACGAACGGATCGACCGAGCGACTTCGCCGAGCATAGAGCCCCTCGGCCGGCAGATTGTCGGGCTCCGTGCCGAGCCATGCCTTCTGACACCCTGGCTCACGCCCGATTTCAAGCATCGCATCGAGCATGCGTCTAGCAATGCCCTAGCGCCGCAAGGCCGGCGTCACGGCGACCTCGTCAATGGAGAGCTCGCTTCGCGATCCGTCGGGATGAAAATGCACCATCGCAGCCACCTGCCCGACGATTTCGCCATCGGCGATCGCGACGACAAGATGGTGTCCCGACGCTGCGAGATAGCGGGTGAGGTTTTCCGGATCGATGGCATGGTCGAACACTTCCGGCGCGATGCGGCGGAACAGCGGCTCGTCCCCCGGTTGGACGCGACGGATTTCGACGCTCATTTCAGCGCCCCCACCAGCGCACGCGCGATGGCTCCCGGCGACTTGCGACCCGGCCGATACCAGGTCGGCGTCCAGTTGAGCGCACCCAGAAGCTGAAGGCGCCATAAGGTCCGATCCGTGCCGGGCCCCAGCGGCAGTGCGGCAACGAGCTCGACGAAGCGCCGCTCGTAGCCATCGCGCATTGCGATCAGGCGCCGGCGCAAGCGGGCATCGAGACGGCTGAGATCGGCCGTCATGACTGCCGCATGGGCCGTGTCCGACAGCAACGACTGCAGGTGCGCCACGCAGGCCACCTCAAGTCGCGTCCACGGCGTATCGGCTGTCGCCATAGCGGCATCGACCGCAGCGGAAATCTCGGCCACGCCCTCCTCGTAGACCGCGGCGATCAGGTCGTTCTTCGACGGGAAGTGATAGTACATCGACCCCGCCAGCATGCCGGCCTCGCTCGCAATGTCGCGCATCGACGTGGCATCGAAGCCGCCGCGCGCAAAAAGACGTGCCGACACCGCCATCAGGGTTTCACGGGACATGGGTCATCCTATCAAACAAACACTTGTTTGGTAAACTGGCCAGCGCTAGCCTCGCGGCATGGCCTACGTTTTCGACCTTGGCAATCCCGCGACCAACGCCAACCCGTTCCCCGAGTTCGCGCGGCTGCGCGACGAGGATCCGGTGCATTGGTCGCCCGCCATGAAGGCCTGGATCGTCACGCGCTATGCCGACGTGAAGCAGGTGGCGTTGAACAATCGCCAGATCTCCGCCGACCGGTTGACGCCCTTCTTCAAGACCAATGCCGAGTACCAGCGAGGTTCGATCGAGAGTCTCGTACGGTATCTGAACCACTGGATGGTGTTCCGCGACCCACCGGATCACACGCGGCTGCGGCGCCTGTTCACCAAGGCCTTCACGCCGACGGCAGTGGCCAACCTCCGACCGAACATCGAGGATATCGTCGCGCACCTGATCGACGGCATGCAGGCCAAGGCCGCCCGCGGCGAGACAGTCGATTACATTGCCGACTTCGCCTATCCCCTGCCCGCTTCGGTGATCATGGATCTACTGGGCGTGCCACGCGCGGACTTGGAGCGCGTGAAGGTCTGGTCCGACGATATCGCGCTGTTCATCGGCACCGCCCAGGTCGCTGGCAACAAGTATCTGCGCGCTGAAGCCGGCGCCAAGGCGATGTCCGACTACTTCCGCAGCCTGGTCGAGGATCGTACGGCCCGGCCCACCGAAGACATGATCACCCACCTCGTGCTGGCACGCGACGACCGCGACGCGCTCACCACCGACGAGATCATCGGCACCTGCATCCTGTTGCTCTTCGCAGGTCATGAGACCACGACGAACCTCATCGGCAACGGCTTCCTCTACTCGATGAAGCACCGCGAACAGTGGGAACGGCTGGTCGCCGATCCCACGCTGGCCGAAAGCGCGATCGAGGAATTCCTGCGCTACGACGGACCGTCAGGCGCCTTTGCCCGCGTCGCAGCGGCCGACATCGAAATGCGTGGCAAGACGATCCGCGAGGGTCAACGCGTCTTCGCCTTCATGAATTCGGCCAATCGCGATCCCGAAGCCTTCGAGGATCCCGAGCGTTTCGACATCGGCCGGCCGCAGAACCCGCATATGACCTTCGGCCACGGCATCCACTTCTGCCTCGGTGCCCCGCTGGCGCGGCTCGAAGCACAGATTGCGGCGATCCGCCTCGCGGAGCGGTTGCCACACATCAGACTATGCAGCGGCGAGCCGGAGTGGCACGATTCGCTGATCCTGCGCGGCGTGAAGGCGCTGCCGGTTCAGCTCTCTTAAAGGAGAATTATGCGGGCGATGATTTGCCGCCAGTGGGGCGGCCCTGAAGATTTGCGTCTGGAAGAGGTCAAGTCGCAGCCGCTGAAGACCGGCCAAGTCCGGATCAAGATTCAAGCGGCAGGCGTGAGCTTCGCCACGACCCTGGTCATCGCCGGCAAGTATCAACGCCGGCCGCCCTTCCCCTTTGCGCCCGGCACCGAGGCTGCAGGGGTCGTGACCGAAGTCGATCCCGCCTGCAAGCGCTTGAAGGTCGGCGACGAGGTCGTAGCCGTCCTCGACTGGGGCGGATTGGCCGAGGAGACAGTCGCGCACGAGGTCAACGTCTTCCCCAAGCCGAAGAACCTGAGCTTCGTCGAGGCCATCCAGCTCGCCATCTCCTACCCGACCTCGGCAGGCGCGCTGACCTGGCCGGAAGCGCTCGACGTGCGCAGCGGCCACACGCTGCTGGTGCATGCTGCCGCCGGCGGCGTCGGCATGGCAGCCGTCGAGATCGGCAAGATCCTGGGGGCGACGGTCATTGCCACGGCCGGCGGTCCGCGCAAGACCGAGTTTGCCAAAGCGCACGGCGCCGATCATGTGATCGACTACAGCGCCACCGACTTCCGTGAGGAAGTGCTGAAGCTCACCGGCGGCCGCGGCGTCGACCGTGTCTACGATCCGGTCGGCGGTGATGTCTTCACCCAGTCGCTGCGCTGCATGGCGGTTGGCGGCCGCATCTGCCCCATCGGTTTCGCCAGCGGCACGATCCCGCAGATTCCGGCGAACATCCTGCTGGTGAAGACCCTCGCCGTGACAGGCTTCAACTACGGCTACTATGTCGGCTGGAGCCCGCACGATGCCCGTTTCGAGGAGGCCGACCGTACCTTCGCGCTGATGGAGCGCATTCGCGGTTGGTGCGAGCAAGGTCTTTGCCGCCCGCACGTCGATCGGACGTATCAACTCGGCGAAGCGCCGAAGGCGATGCAGGCGCTCCTGGAGCGCTCGGTAACAGGCCGCGTGGCCGTCGTCATGGGTGCCTGACGCCGGGGCTAACACCAGGGCGACGACGAGGTCCGAAAATCGCGAGCGCCCTCTTCACGTGCGTGGGAAGGTGGCGATACAGACTCATTCCTCCCACTCGTGAGGCTCGCGATGACACTGCTGCTCAATATCGATGTGCCCGATGTCGAGACGGGCGTGCGCTTCTACACGGCGGCCTTCGGTCTGACGGTCGGAAGGCGATTCGGTACGGACTTCGTCGAGCTTCTGGGATGGCCCGCGACGGTTTACCTCCTGACGAAGAAGGCAGGCACTGTAGGCGCTGGCGGCGATTTGCGGCGCTATGAGCGGCACTGGACGCCGGTTCACGCCGACATCGTCGTGGACGATGTGGATGCGGCCGTGGAGCGAGCGGTCGGCGCCGGTGCAAAGCTCGAAGCTCCGGCTAAGGATACGCCATACGGCAGGATTGCCATGCTCGCCGATCCGTTCGGCCACGGCTTCTGCCTGCTCCAGTTCAGCGAACAGGGCTACGACGCGCTGCTCACGAGCTGAGCAGGTTTCCGTAGGCGGCGATCTTGGTGTGAACGCCGGCCGATCGCAGGCTGTGCCAGAGACTCGCCTGGTTGGCTGAGATCACAGGCCGGCCCAGATCGTGTTCCAACGCCTCCAGGATGGCGACGCAGCGAAAGCCGGTGCCAGCGATCAGCACGCCCTCCGCCGTCGATGGACAGGCCGCCTTGATCTGCGCGTAGAGCGGCTCAATCTCCTGTTCGAAGCCCATGCCGTGGCCGTAAAGCTCCGATGGCGGCAAGTCCCGCCACTTTCGGCCCGGGTCATAGCGAAGATGCCCGGCCGGTTCGAATCCATGGTCGGCATAATAGCGAACGCCCGTAGCCACCAGCTCGTCATTGAACCACGGCGGCAGAACGAGAAACGGCCGCTTCACACCCGAAGCCTTGAGCGCGGACTGCGTATCCAGGCCGTTCGTTGTGACGAACACGCCGGAACCCAGCATGCCGGAGAGACTGGCCACGGTGGCCTCATCCCAGCCCTTGCCACCGAGGATACTGCTCGAGCTGTGACCGACCACGACTGCCGAAAGCCGCATCGCCGCGAACTGCCGACAGCCCCGATTCAGATCTTCATCGAGGTCGACCGCTTTGCGGCCCTCACGCCAACGCGCCCAAGGCGCGCGCGCCGTCACGCGGGCGGCGTGGACCGACACTCCCGGTGGAGCCATCGCCCACCATTCAGCTTCGGGGACAGCCTCGTTACCGACGATGAACAGCCCGATGCGGGCCCGCCAGCCCCAATTGTCTTTGGTCGCCACGACTGGCTCGATCTCGCCGCTTCCTACTTCTTCGTCAGCGGCCCTTCGAACTTGCAATAGCCGTCGAGCTTAATCTTGGAGTCACCGTCCTTGATCTGGCCGATGACATCCATCATGCCGCCACCGCCGACCATAGCCGCGGTCTTGATGGCGCCGTTCTTGCCGAGCGTCGTCTCGAACGAGCGCTCCGGCCGGCCTTCCTGCTGGAACTTGCCTTTGACGCTGTCACCGTCGACGGTGACATTGATCGTCATCTTGTAGGTTGGACACTTCGAGCTGCCGGGTACGTTCACGCCGACGCCGGTCCAAGTGTACTGAGCCGGCTCGGCCTGGGCGGCGCCGGCCACCAAAAGGAGCGCTACGGTTCCTGCAATTACCCTGAGCATCGTCATCTCCGGCTAGAAAAAACCCCTGATGGCCTTGAGCACGGCCGCGGGTCGTTCTTGTCCGACGGCGTGGCCTGCGTTGGCAATTCTAATCAATCTCGATTTGGAAATCGCCCTTTTGAAGGCATCACCATAGACCGGCGGGATGAGAACGTCCTCCCGCCCCCAGACGATCAGGGTCTTGGCGGTGATGCGATAGAGCCTCTGGGCGAGGCCGCGGTCAGGGATCGGGAACAGGAATTTCCCCGCCATACCGAGCCGCCGGGCGTTCATGACCAGGAATTCCTTAAGGAATTCCGGATCCTCCATGTTGACACCCGATGTCAGAAGTTTCTGGCCGGCCTCTCTGTCATGAAACAGCAATCCCGGCAGTTCGTAGGGCAGCTTGGAGAAGATATCGGCGATCGGATGCTCGTCGAGCCACAGGCCAGCCGGCGCCAGCAGGCAGAGCTTGGCTATTTCCGTATGGGCGATCGCCGCCATTTCCGCGGCGATCATGCCGCCCATCGAATGGCCGACGACGATCGGATTCTTGAGTTCGAGCGCCTCCAGCACATCGAGTGCATGCAGGGTGACGTCGAGCATATCGCGCACCCCGTCTTCGCCCGTCGACTGGCCATAGCCCGGCAGCAATGGCGCCACGACGCGGTACTTGCTCGCGAGAGCGGCAAGCAGCGGATCGTTCGGCATGTGACCGCCCGCCCCGTGGAGATAGAGAAGGTCCTTGGCCTTCTTGCCCCCCGAGGGGCCGGCTTCGACGACCTGGATGCGCGTGCCCGAAGGTTTGAGCTTGAGAAAACGCGACTTCATTCGGCAGCCACCTTCAGAGAGACGCGCTCGTTCATGGGATGGACCCAGAATCGGTCGTCGTGGTTGTTCCAGTCCGGCCACAGGTTGCGCAGATGCGGCATCACCTTCTCGGCGAATAGCTTTGTGGAGTGCCGGACCTTGTCGTCGGGCATGTCGCCGATGTGCATCAGACAGAAGACATTGCCGACCCGCAGGCTCTTGATCAGCTCTTCCATCTGCTGGCGCACCGTCTCGGGCGAGCCGGCAATGATGTAGCGGCCGTCGATCAGATCCTTCCAGGTCATGCTGGGATAGTCGCGCGCCGCAGCCTGCGTGAACTGGGACAGGGCGCCGGTCTGGATGGTCTTGATCGTGCGATAGCCCGGCGCATCGGCGAAGCCCGGATAGACGTGCAGGCAGCGATTGTAGAAATAGTTCACGTGCGGGCCGTAGAGCCGCTCCGCCTCGGCATCGGTATCGGCGACGCAGATCACCTGGGCGAACCCTGCCCGATAGGGTGATTCGTCAACCTTCCGCTCCGCCACGCGCTTCCAGTACCCCTCCATCAGCAGCTTGGCGCGCAGGTAGCCCGAGTAGCTGAGGTAGGAATAGGAATAAGTGTTATCGAGGCAGAAATCGTATGTCTCCACCGAGCCGCCGCCGGGAATGAAGATCGGCGGCGGACGCTGGATGGGCTTGGGCCAGCAATTGACGTAGCGCAGCTTGGTGTAGCGCCCGTTGAAGGCAAACGGCTCGTCGGCCACCCAGGCCTTGCGAATGAGGTCGTGCGCCTCAGCGTACTTCTCGCGGGTCAGCGCCGGTATCGTGCCGTAGGCGTAGTTGGTATCCATCGACGTGCCGACCGGAAAACCGGCTACGAGCCGCCCGCCCGACAACACGTCGAGCATGGCGAACTCCTCCGCCACGCGCAGCGGCGGATTATACAGCGCGATCGAATTGCCGAGCACCACCAACGCCGCCTTCGACGTGCGGCGCGTCAACGTCGCCGCCATGATGTTGGGCGACGGCATCAACCCATAGGCATTGGCATGGTGCTCGTTCACGCCAATGCCGTCGAACCCCACACTCTCGGCGAATTCGAGCTGATCGAGATACTGGTGATAGATGCCGTGCCCGCGCTCGGGCTCGTACATCTTGCTCGGCAGATCGACCCAGACCGACCGATGCTTTTCCCGGAAATCGTCCGGCATGTGCGGCCAGGGCATCAGGTGGAACCAGGTGAACTTCATGGTCAGCGCCCCTTGAACTGTGGTTCGCGCTTTTCGAGGAAAGCCTTGATGCCCTCCTTCATGTCCTCCGTCTGCATCAGCGGCAGGAGCTGCAGGAAGACATGATGAACGTGCTCGTTGAAGGGTTCGTTCCAAGCCATGCGCATCATTCTCTTCGCGGCCTGGATGGCGAGCGGCGCGTTGGCCGCGATCTCCAGGGCCAGTTCGCGTGCCGCCCCCATGACACCCGCATCAGGCACGACCTTGTTCACCAGGCCAATCTCAAGCGACTGGTCGGCACTCAGCGTACGACCGGTGAAAATCAGCTCGGACGCCTTCGCCCAGCCCAGCATACGCGGCAAATACCAGGTGCCCCCGGATTCCGGCAGCACGCCGCGCTTGGCGTAGGAAGCCGCAAGTTTGGCCGACTGGGCCATGACGCGGATATCCGCCCCCAGCGCCAGGTCGAGGCCATAGCCTGCCGCCGATCCGTTCAATGCGGCGATCACCGGCTTGTCCATGGCATGCAGGACCGGCGGCGGTGTGTTGCGCAGGTCGATGTTGGTCGGCGTCGCGCCGGAGCCAACGCTCAGATTGTCGGTGCCCTTGCTCTGCGCCTCGAGGTTCAGGCCGGCGCAGAAGGCGCGACCGGTACCGGTCAGGATTACGACGCGGACGGCGCGATCCTCGTTGGCTCTCACCAGGGCATCCGTGAGCTGCTTCAGCATCGGCCCGGAAATCGTATTCATGCGCTGTGGCGCATTGAGCGTGATCGTGGCAACGGCGCCGTCGACGCCGTAGAGCAGTTCCTCCGGCATTACCGAAGCTGTGGGCTGGGCCGCAAACTGGCTCATGTTTCCTCCCTACATCGAATGCCGCTATGGTGGCGCAGGAGATTTGAACGCGCCATGCAAAACCGTTTTATCGACCTTTACAGTGACACGAAGACCAAGCCGTCGGCCGGCATGCGAAAGGCCATGGCCGACGCCGAGGTAGGCGACGAGCAGAAACTGGAAGATCCCACCGTCAACCGATTGCGCGAGCGCATCTGCGAATTGCTCGGCAAGGAAGATGCGGTCTTCCTGCCAAGCGGCACCATGGCAAACCAGATTGGCATCCGCGTCCACTGCCGTCCCGGCGACGAGGTGATCACCGATAGGACTGCGCACATCATCACATCTGAAGGCGGCGGTCCGGCCGCCAACGCCAGCGTGATGATCCGCCCGCTCGATGGCCCCAAGGGCGTGTTCACCGGTGAGCAGTTGAAGGCCGCACTGCGTGATCCCAACAGCCGTTACGTCGCGCGCCAGCGTCTGGTGTCGATCGAGAACACCTCGAATGGCGGGTTCGGCACGGTATGGCCGCTCGCGACCATGCAGGGCGTGACCAAGGTGGCGCGCGACGCGGGCCTCAGCCTGCATATGGACGGCGCGCGCCTGGCGAACGCCTGCGTGAAATCTGGCACCAAGGCCAGCGACTATGCCGCCTGCGTCGACTCGCTCTGGCTCGACTACACCAAGGGCCTGGGCGCTCCGGTGGGCGCGACCCTCGCCGGCTCCAAGGACTTCATCAAGGAGTCCTGGCGCCACAAGCAAATGATGGGCGGTTCGATGCGCCAGTCCGGCGTGATCGCCGCGGCAGCGCTTTACGCACTCGAACACAACTGGGATCGCCTCGCCGAGGACCACGACAACGCCCGGTACCTTTCCGACGGTATCGCCAACATCAAAGGCCTCGAAATCGACGTGCCGCGCATGGAGACCAACCTCGTATTCTTCGAGGTGACCAAGCCCGGCTGGACGGCGGCGAAGCTGGTCGACGCCTGCAAGGAGCGCGGCGTGGGGATCGGCGCCAATTCGGCCACCCGCATCCGCGCCGTCACCCATCTCGACGTCAACCGCGCTGACATCGACACCGCTCTCAAGGTGATCAGCGACACCCTGGCGGCTTAGTGCGCGTCTTTCTTCTCGGAGCGACGGGAACGATCGGCCGGTCCGTGCTCCACGCCCTCATTGCCGGCGGGCATGAGGTCGTGGCGCTGGCCCGGTCGGAGATCTCCGCCGGGAAGATTGCGCAGCTTGGCGCCACCGTCGTCCGAGGCGACATCGGCATTCCCGACCAGTGGTTGCCGAACCTGCCGGACGTCGATGGCGTGATCCAGATGGCTTGCGACTTCGACAGCGCGATGGGCGAGATGGAACGGCGCCTGCTCGACGGCTTGCTGCCGCGGCTCGCCTCCAGTCCTCGAAAAGTGCGCTTCATCTACACGGGCGGATGCTGGCTGTTCGGTCCGACGGGAAACAACGTGGCGACAGAAGAGAGCACTTTGTCGCCTCTCCCCGCTTTCGCCTGGATGGTGCCTCACCTGCAACGTGTCCTCGCCAGCAACGACGTCGACGGCATCGTGATCCATCCGGCGATGGTCTATGGCGGCGATGGCGGCGTGTTTCGACGCTTTGAGCAGGATGTCCGCGAACGTCGCCCGATCCGCGTCGTCGGCGACGAGACGGTACGTTGGCCGCTCGTGCATTGCGACGATCTCGCCGACCTCTATGTCATCGCACTTGAACGCGCCGCACCAGGATCGACCTACCTGGGTGTTGCAACGAAAGGTGTCCCTGTCGGCGAAATCGTCCGCGCAGTCGCGCGCCGCATGGGCGTTGCCACTCCGGTCCTTCAAATCATGTCGGAGGACGTAGCGGCCCGAGAACTCGGTGAATGGGCGCGCGGCTACGCCTGCGATCAAAGCCTGAGCGGCGCCAAGGCCCGGAAGGAACTCGGCTGGGCGCCCAAACATGCCGATCCGACGCGCGACCCCATGGAGCTTTGCGCATGAATGCCCCTTCCCTTCTCGGCCAGCCGATTGCCCGCCGCGAGGATCAGCGATTCCTGACCGGCTGCGGGCGCTATACCGACAATACGGCTCCTGCCGATGCGCTGGCGGTACTATTCGTGCGTTCGCCGCATGCGCATGCCCGCATCGCCGGGATCGACAAGACGGTGGCCCTCTCCTTGCCCGGTGTCGTGGCGATCTATACGGCGGACGATCTCGTCGCCGACGGCGTGGGTCACCTGCCGGCCATCAGCGAGATCAAGGACGAGGCCGGCAACCGCCACCGCGAGCCGACGCATCTCCCTATGCCGGCCGGCAAGGTTCGCCATGTCGGCGACATCGTGGCCATGATCGCCGCCTCGACGATCGACCAGGCTCGCGACGCCGCCGAAGCGCTTGCCATCGACTATGAAGAGCTGCCGGCCGTCGTAACGGCAGCACAGGCACTCGCCGACGACGCGATCCTGGTGCACGACGACGTGCCCAGAAATCTCATGTGCCGTTGGGGCAAGGGCGACGCTGCGGCGGCCAATGCCGCCTTTGCGCAGGCCGCTCATGTATCGACGCTGTCCATCCGCTCGCCGCGCCAGATCGTCCATTACATGGAAACGCGCGCAGCCTGGTCGTCCTACGACGCAGCGGACGATCTCGTCACCGTCACCTTTGCCTCGCAAGGCGTGCAGATCCCGCACCGCCTGATGTGCGAGCGCGTGCTCAACGTCGCCAAGGACAAGCTCCGGCTGGTCACCGAAGATGTCGGCGGCGGTTTCGGTCCGAAGTATCCGATCTATCCCGAGTCGACTTTGATCGCCTGGGCGACGCGCAAACTGCGCCGCGGCCTGCGCTGGACCTGCGAGCGTGGCGAACTCGCGCTGGCAGACAGCCACGCTCGCGACCTCGTGGCGACGGCAGAGCTTGCCCTCGACAAGGAGGGTCGCTTCCTCGGCGTGCGGGTGAAGGCCCAAGCCAACTACGGCGCCTATGTCTCGATGTGGGCCCCGACCATTCCGACCACGGGCCTGGCCAAGGTCATTTCCGGCCTCTATCGCATCCCCGCAATCCGCGTCGACTTCGATTGCGCCTTCACCAATACGGTGCCGGTCGATGCCATCCGCGGCGCGGGCAAGCCCGAGGCGCTGTTCTTGCTGGAGCGTCTGGTCGACCTGGCCGCACACGAGACCGGCCGCACACCGGCGGCGCTGCGCCGTCTCAATCTCCTGCGCCTCGACGAGATGCCCTATGCCGCCGCCAGCGGTTACACCTA
>CALROF020000152.1:0-15566 GCA_943369775.1 Reyranella massiliensis 521 | reverse complement strand
CCAGGTTTGCCTGCAGCGTGGCGCGCAGCCGGTCGTTCCACGAGGTCGCAGCCTCGGCCAGAGTGCGTTCGAGTTCCGCGAGGTCGGGTGTCGGCGCAGCCGGCGAGTCGAGTCTCAGAGTGTAGAGCGATTGCGCGAGAGCAGAGCCTGAGTCGGCCGACGAGGCGGTAGAGGTCACCTTGCCATGCCAGCTCTGCTCGAGGATCGCGGCAAAGCGGTCGCTCAGCGCAGCGTCGAAGCGTTCGCGTGGCGCATAGACGAGATTGGTGGCGAAGCGACCGACGGCATCGCGACGGGCGAATAGGGCCACGCGCCGTCGTTCCTGCAATTGCAGGATGCCCATGGCGTGGTCGTAGAGCGTGTCTTCTTCGATCTGGAACAGCTCGTCGCGCGGATAGGCTTCGAGGATCGCCATCAGCGCTTTGCCGTCATGGCTGTTCGGATCGAGGCCCGAACGACGCAACAGGCCGTCGACCCGGCCGCGCAGCAGCGGGATGTCGCGTACCATCGCGTGGTAGGCGGCCGAGGTGAACAGGCCGACGAGCCGTCGCTCGCCGGTGACTCGGCCGTCGGCGTCGAAAGTCTTCACGATGACGCAGTCCATCGCGCCGCTGCGATGGACCAGCGCCGGGCGGTCGGTCTTCACGATCAAGATATTCTGTGGGCCGCGCGCGAAGCGCGACATCGCCTCGCCGCCGCCGAGGCCCGCCTCGAACAGCCGAACCTCGTCGTGCCGCAGGATGCCGAGCGCCGAACCCGGCATCAACTCGTAGCGGAGGCCGCCGGGCTGGCTGGGATCGTCGACATAGCGGTAGCGGCGATGGCCGAGGAAGGTGAAGTGGTTGGCCTCGAGCCATCGCAGGAAGTCTTCGTACTCTGCGAGGTTGGCTGCCCGGCCGGGGACGAGATCGGCGATGACGTCGAGGCAGGCGCGGCGCATGGCGCGCCAGTCCTCGACGGCGAGCCGCACCTCGGCCAACACGCGTGTCAGCGCAGCGGCGAGCTCGTCGAGCTGGGCGTGATCGGCCTGGCGGTCGATCTCGATGTGCATCATCGATTCCGCCTTGGCCCGCTCGCCGGCCTCCAGGGCGATACCGATCATGTCGCCGTCGAGGTCGCGCCGGACCGCCAGGACCGGGTGGGCCAGCAAGTGGACGGCGATCTCGCGGCGATTGAACTCGTTGGCGATCGAATCGACCAGGAACGGCATGTCGTCGTTTACGATCTGAACGATCGTGTGACGGCTCTCGAAGTTATGGGAGGCGGCGGTCGGATTGAAGACGCGAACCTTGGCGACGCCGGGCAGCCGGCGGCGAGCGAAGGCAAGCAGTGCATTGGAAGCTGCGGCGCGCTGGTCGGCGGGGGCTGCGGCAAGGTCCTTGTCGGCGACGCGGCTGAACAGCCGGCGTGCGAATTGGGCGGCGTCCTCGCCGCCGGCGGCCTGGAGAGCGGCGGCGCAGATGGCGTCGAGCCCGTAAACACGCGGTGCGAGGGCGGTGACCATGTCTTGTGTTTCCTCCTCGGACTGTGGCGGATGTTACGCCGCTGCATGACATTCTGACGACGGACTCTTGGCGAGCCCGAGAATGCCCACCGCATCTCGCGTTTTGCGGGGTGGTCCTCCGAGGGCGAGCCGATTCGCTACGGTTTCTGTTCCTGGCCCACGGATTCCGCGGGAAAGCGCGTTTTGTTCTCCCTCTATGCTGCACCTGCGAAGGCGCGGAAACGGTCCGGGAAACAGAATTTCAAACCCCGTTTCTTCAAGAAATATCAGGGCGTTAACAAGCCATTCCTGAGATTCACATTCGAGGGAAAAATTTGGAAATGACAGGACGGGTGGGTGACGTACTATCAATGGATAGTGGGGAGCGGAGATCTCCTCGCAATATCTAGGTGTCTTCCACAGGGTGTTCTTTCCACAGCTGTGGACAAAAAGAAAAAGGGGACCGCAAGTGTTTGATGTTGTTCAAGTTCGCAGCGGTGCACGGGTTGTTACCGATTCCTCTCGGGATTCCCGTCTGACGGTCTTCGGCAAGGCCACTCTGACCGACCGGTATCTTCTGCCTGGCGAAAATTACCAGGAGATGTTTGCGCGCGTTGCTTCGGCTTATGCCGATGACGATGCCCACGCGCAGCGTCTCTACGACTACATCAGTAATCTGTGGTTCATGCCGGCCACGCCCGTTCTCAGCAATGGGGGGACCAGCCGCGGTCTGCCGATCTCCTGCTTCCTCAACGAGGCGAATGACAGCCTCGAAGGGATCGTCGGCCTGTGGAACGAGAACGTGTGGCTGGCGGCGCGTGGTGGCGGCATCGGCTCCTACTGGGGAAACCTGCGCTCGATCGGCGAAAAGGTCGGCCTGAACGGCAAGACCTCCGGTGTCGTGCCCTTCATCCGCGTGATGGACTCGCTCACGCTGGCCATCAGCCAGGGCTCGCTGCGCCGCGGCTCGGCCGCCTGCTATCTGCCGGTGAACCATCCCGAGATCGAGGAGTTCATCGAGATCCGTCGCCCGACCGGCGGCGATCCCAACCGCAAGGCGCTGAACCTGCATCACGGCCTGCTGATCTCCGACGCCTTCATGCGCGCCGTGGAGAACGACGAGGAGTGGGCGCTGGTCAGCCCGAAGGACGGCGCCGTGCAGCGCAAGGTCTCGGCCCGCCATCTATGGATCCGCATCCTGACGGCGCGCATCGAGACCGGCGAGCCGTACCTGGTGTTCGTCGATCACGTGAACAACGCGCGGCCTGAGCATCACAAGCTGGCGGGCCTTGAGGTCAAGACCTCGAACCTGTGCAGCGAGATCACCCTGCCGACGGGCGTCGATCACCACGGCAAGCAACGCACCGCCGTGTGCTGCCTCTCGTCGCTCAATCTCGAGACCTACCTCGAGTGGCACGAGCATCCGCACTTCATCGAGGACGTCATGCGCTTCCTCGACAACGTGCTGCAGGGCTTCATCGACAATGCCGGCACCGATTTCGCGCGAGCGACCTATGCCGCGATGCGCGAGCGTTCGGTTGGCCTCGGTGTCATGGGTTTCCACTCCTTCCTGCAGGGTAACGGCATTCCGCTCGAATCCGTGATGGCCAAGGTGTGGAACAAGAAGATGTTCAAGCACATCCGCGGTCAGTGCGACGAGGCGTCGAAGACGCTCGCCGGCGAGCGCGGCGCCTGCCCGGACGCCGCCGACTTCGGCGTGGCCGAGCGCTTCTCGAACAAGCTCGCCATCGCGCCCACCGCCTCGATCTCGATCATCTGCGGCGGCGCCTCGCCCGGCATCGAGCCGTCGGCGGCCAACGTCTACAACCACAAGACCCTCTCGGGCTCCTTCGTGGTGCGCAACCCGTACCTCGAGAAGCTGCTGGAGCAGAAGGGCAGGAACGACGAGGACACCTGGACCTCGGTCACCACCAGCCAGGGCTCGGTCCAGCATCTCGACTGCCTCGACGAGCACGAGAAGGCGGTCTTCAAGACGGCCTTCGAGATCGATCAGCGCTGGCTGGTCGAGCACGCGGCCGACCGCACGCCCTACATCTGCCAGAGCCAGTCGCTGAACATCTTCCTGCCGGCCGACGTGCATAAGCGCGACCTGCACCAGATCCACATGATGGCCTGGAAGCGCGGCGTGAAGAGCCTCTACTACTGCCGCTCGCTCAGCATCCAGCGCGCCGAAACCGTCGCGGGCGAAGCCCTCTCCGCGCCGCTTGGCGACCACGCTCTCTCAGCCCCCAGAACTGACGTCCCCTCTCCTCTGCCAATCGGAACACCGGCGCAGAGCAACGACTACGAAGAGTGCCTTAGCTGTCAGTAAACTTGAGTCGTCCCCTGTAGCGTCCTCGGGTTCGTCCCGGAGCCGCTACAGGGGACTTTTCGTCTCTGCGTTTTGCCTCAACGCTTCGACCAAGCGGGTCCTCGCCATGTCTCTTCTCGATGCCAAGCCGATCTACAAGCCGTTCCACTATCCTTGGGCCTACGATGCATGGCTGACACAGCAGCGCATCCACTGGTTGCCCGAGGAAGTGCCGCTGGCCGACGACGTGAAGGACTGGCGCAACAAGCTGACGGACAGCGAGCGCCATCTCCTGACGCAGATCTTCCGCTTCTTCACGCAGGCCGACGTCGAAGTGAACAACTGCTACATGCGGCACTATTCGCGGGTCTTCAAACCCACGGAAGTGCAGATGATGCTGGCTGCCTTCTCCGCGATGGAGACCGTGCATGTCGCGGCCTACAGCCACCTGCTCGACACGATCGGCATGCCCGAGACCGAGTACTCCGTCTTCCTCACCGTCAAGGAGATGAAGGACAAGTACGACTATATGCAGGGCTTCAACGTCGACTCGAAGGCCGATATCGCCAAGACGCTGGCGGTGTTCGGCGCCTTCACCGAGGGTCTGCAGCTCTTCGCCAGCTTCGCGATGCTGATGAACTTCCCGCGCTTCAACAAGATGAAGGGCATGGGTCAGATCGTGACCTGGTCGGTGCGCGACGAGACGCTGCACTGCAATTCGATTATCAAGCTGTTCCGCACCTTCATCCAGGAGAACCCGGAAGTCTGGACTGAGGAACTGCAGCGCGAGATCTACGTCGCCTGCTCGACCATCGTCGACCACGAGGACGCCTTCATCGACCTCGCCTTCGAAATGGGCGGCATTGAGGGCATGACCGCGACCGACGTGAAGCGCTACATCCGCTACATCGCCGATCGCCGGCTGACCCAGCTCAGCCTGCAGCCGATCTACCGCAAGGATGCCAAGAATCCGCTGCCGTGGATGGACCAGATGCTGAACGCCATCGAGCACACCAACTTCTTCGAGAACCGCGCGACGGAGTACTCGAAGGCTTCGACGCGCGGCACCTGGGACGAGGCGTTCAGCTAACACAGCCAAGGCTGTCCCGGCGAACTTCACGCACCACATCGGCGACGGCAGATGTGGTGCCGCTGCAATCGTCAGACAACTCTGCAAATACTTGCAGATCAGCCGACGTACTTGGCCACCTCGGCACTACCCTTGCGGCGCTCGAGTTCCTCCGCGACTGCGGCGGGAACGCAGACCTTGTTCACTGGATTGAGAACGGTCCCAAGGGATTTCGCTATGACCAGCGCGACCGGGATGCCGACGATGGACAGGCACAACAGAACCACCTGGATGGCGTTGACCACAACGAAAACCAGCCCGAAGGGTATGTAGAGGATCATGATGATCGTCGAATAGGCCTGCCAGGCCGCGTTCCGGTCACCCTTGAGGTTCTTGTTGTCCACCATCGCTCGCCCGAAGGGGGCGAGAAGAAATTTACCGAACTCCATGAGGCCGAGACCGATCGGCGCCGTGACGACCAGGACGGTCAATAGCAGTCCCAGCAGCCAATAGATTGCGGCAGTCACAAAGCCAAGAAATGGGACATGCCAGAGGATATTGCCAAGCGTTCGCACTAGTCTTCTCTCCCGTTAGACCTGCGGGAGTTCTTTCTCATGCCCGCAGTGGTAGCAATGGTATCGCGCTTTCTACCGTTGGGAAAGTCGAACAGGCATCATGGAATCGTCGTTGTCGCTCATCGTCGCCAAGGTGAGCGCATCAAGTCAGGCTTGCAGACGCGCCGCCTTTGCCGCCTCGAACGCCGCCAGCCGCTCGACGAACTTGCCATTGGCGGTGTCGGCGATGGTCGCAACCATCGGCTTGGGAATCGTCTCGTAGAAATGACAAGCGACGCGGTGACCGCCGCCGGCATCCCGTAGCTCGGGTTGCTCCTGCTTGCAGCGCGGCTGTACGTGCTGGCAGCGCGTGTGAAAGCGGCAGCCCGACGGCGGCGCGAAGGGGCTGGGCACGTCGCCGGCAAGCAGGACGCGTTCCTTGCGCACGCTGGGATCGGGCCGCGGGATCGCCGACAGCAACGCCTGCGTATAGGGATGCAGGGGCCGGTCGTAGAGGTCGCGCTTGGTCGCGATCTCGACGAGCTGACCGAGATACATCACCGCCACGCGGTCGCTGATGTGCTTCACTACGGCAAGGTCGTGGGCGATGAACAGATAGGAGAGGCCGAAGCGCTGCTGCAGGTTCTGCAGCAAGTTGACGATCTGCGCCTGGATAGAGACGTCGAGTGCCGACACCGGCTCGTCGCAGATGATCAGGTCGGGATTGACCGCCAGCGCGCGGGCAATGCCGATCCTCTGGCGCTGGCCGCCCGAGAATTGATGCGGGTAGCGCCGGGCGTGCTCAGGCAGCAGGCCGACCACGTCGAGCAGGTCCTTCACCCGCTTTCCGCGCTCGGCCTCCGTGTGAAGATCGTGCACCGCCATCGGCTCGGCCAGGATCTCGCCCACCGTCATGCGCGGGTTCAGCGAGGCATAGGGGTCCTGGAAGATGATCTGCATGTGACGGCGCAGCCGGCGCAGGGACTGCTTGTCGAGGTTGGCGATCTCCTCGCCCTTGAAGCGCACGGAGCCGGCGGTCGGATCCATCAGGCGCAGCACGAGGCGGCCGGTCGTCGACTTGCCGCAACCCGACTCGCCCACGAGCGCCAACGTCTCGCCGCGCGCAATCTCGAAGCTCACGCCTTCGACCGCACGGACCATGCCGATCACCTTGCGGCGAATCAGGCCGCGGGCGACGGGGAAGTGCTTTACCAGACCATCCACCTGAAGCACGGGCGTCGATGCATTGCTCATGCTGCCGCTCCTGCCAGTTCGACGGGCGCCTTCCAGCAGGCCACGCGATGATCGGTTCCGATGCCGCGCAGCGGCGGCGGTTCGGCGTGGCAGCGCGGATCGGCAAAGGGGCAGCGCGGTGCGAAGCGACACCCCTTGGGCTGGTTGTTGGGGCTGGGCACCGTGCCTTCGATGGTCGACAGCCGCTCGCGATCGATCTCGATGCGCGGGATCGAGCCCAGCAGGCCGATCGTGTAGGGATGCTGCGGGTCGGTGAAGAGGGCGGCGACCGGCGCGCTTTCCACGATCTTGCCGGCGTACATCACCAGCACTTCGTCGGCGACCTCGGCGATCACCCCGAGATCGTGGGTAATGATCAGGATCGCCATGCCAAGGCGGCGTTGCAGGTCCTGCAGCAGGTCGAGGATCTGCGCCTGAATGGTGACGTCGAGCGCCGTCGTCGGTTCGTCGGCAATCAACAGCGCCGGCTCGCAGGACAACGCCATGGCGATCATCACCCGCTGGCGCATGCCGCCCGACAGGCGATGCGGATAGTCGTCGACCCGCTCGGCGGCGGACGGGATGCGCACCAGTTCGAGCATTTCGACAGCTCTGGCCTTGGCGGCTGTGGGCGACATCGTCGAATGGGCCAGGATCGCCTCGACGATCTGCTGTCCGATGGTGTGCACCGGATTGAGCGAGGTCATCGGCTCCTGGAAGATCATCGACATCTTGCCGCCGCGCAGCTTGCGGCGTTCGTCGGCCGAGAGGCCGAGCACATCGCGGCCCTCGAAGCTGATGGCATCGGCTTCGACCTGGCCCGGCGGGCTGGCGACCAGGCCCATCACGGACAGCGAGGTCACGCTCTTGCCGCAGCCCGATTCACCGACCAGCCCGACGGTCCGGCCGCGTTCGACAGAAAAGTCGATGCCGTCGACCGCGCGAAACAGGCCGCGGTCCGTGTGGAAGTGTGTCCGGAGACCGCGGACGTCGAGGAGCTTGTCCATCAGAAGGAGTAGTCCAGGCCCTTGTAGAAGGTGTTCTGGTAGAGCATGTGCGGCCGCACGCCCTTCAACTTCTTCAAGCTGGTGGTGTACATCGCGATGTTCATCACCGGCATCCAGAGATGCTCCTCGGTCACCCGCTGCTGGGCAAGCGCATAGTACTTGGCGCGGTCGGCTTCGGTAATCGAGGCGCGGCCCATCTTCAGATATTCGTCGGTCTTGGGATCATTCCAGTTCATGCGGTTGGGCGCCGGCATGTTCTTGGAGTCGAAGTAGAAGTTCAGCAGGTCACCGGAGGAGATGTAGGGGAAGGTCACCGTCCAGAGTTCGTAGTCCTGCTTGGCCATTTCCGCCGGTGCGATGGTCGAATCGTAGCCGACGATCTTCCAGTCGATACCGATCTTGCGCATGTAGCCCTGGATCGCCTCGGAGACGCGCGGGAAGTAGGCGACCTGCGTGAACAGCACTCGCGGCGCGAGCTTGACGCCGTCCTTCTCGCGGATGCCGTCGCTGCCGACTTTCCAACCGGCCTCGTCGAGCAGCTTCTTCGCACGTTCGACGTCCTCCTTGATGAGGTTCTTGGTCGAGTCGGCGAAGTCGAGCGCCTTGGGATCAATGAAGGTATAGGCCGGCGTAGCGTTGCCCAGCATGATGCCCTTGGTGATATCGGCGCGGTTGATGGCGATGTTCATCGCCTCACGCACGCGCTTGTCCGCCACCATTGGCCGCGTGGTCTTGTAGCCGTAGTACATGAGCTGGAAGTTGGGCGTCGCCTCCTGGACGTTGAGGTTGGGCGACGCCTTGACCTGCTGGATGAACTGCAGCGGCACCTGGTGGGTGACGTCGAACTGGCCGCCCATCATGGCGGCAACTCGGCTCGAATCCTCCGGCACGATCTTGATGGAGAGCTTCTCGAACTTCACCGGCCCCTTGTTCTGGTACATCGAGGGGCCCCACTTGTAGGCGTCGTGGCGCTTCAGCACGATTTCCGTGCGCGGCGTCCACGACTCGAAGCACCAAGGGCCAGTGCCGTCGATCGCCTTGACGCCGTAATCCTTGCCCAGAGCCTCCACGCTCTCTTTATTATGGATGGCGGTGGTGAACATGGTGAGCTGCAGCAGCAGATCGGCGAACGGCTCGTTCAGTTCGTACTCGACCGTGTAGGGATCGGGCGCACGCAGCTCCTTGATATTGCCGGCACGCCAGGCGAGCGGCGCCTTGAGCTCGGGGCTGGTCAGCCGCTTGAAGGAATAGATCACGTCTTCGGCTGTGAACTTCTTGCCGCTGCAGAAGGTCACGTCGTCGCGCAGCTTGAAAGTGTAGAGCTTGCCGTCGGGGCTGACCGTCCAGGACTTGGCGAGGTAGGGGATCGCTGTCTTGCCGTCCCAGTCCATGGCCACCAGCGTGTCCTGGAACATGTTGACGATGTCGGACGTCGGCGACCATGTCGTGCGCTGCCCGTCGTAATGCGGCGCATCGAGCGATTTCATCATCTTGAGGGTCTGTGCTTCCGCCGTCGCGGAGATGCTGACCATACCAAGCAACGCTGCTACGCCATTGATGAGAGTACGCATCGTCGTTTCCTCGTCTCGTTGTGTTTCTGTTTCCTAGAACGTCAGGTCGAGCCCTTTGTAGAAAGTGTTCTGATAGATCATGTGCGGCCGCGCGCCCTTCAGCTTCTTGCTGGTCACCATGTGCATGTTGATGTTCAGCACCGGTATCCAGAGGTGCTCGCGCATCACCTGCTGCTGCACCAGCTCGTAGGCCTTGGCGCGGTCGGCGTCGTTGAGGGCGGCGCGCCCCGAACTCAGCAGCTTATCCGTCTCGGCGTTCTTCCAGTTCATCCGGTTGGGAGTCGGGATGTTCCGGGAGTCGAAGTAGATGTTCATCAGGTCGCCGGCCGACAGATAGGGCACGGTGACCGACCAGATCTCGTAATCCTGCTCCGCCATCTTCGCTGCCGCGATGGTCGAGTCCCAAGGCTGAAGCTGCCATTGCACGCCAATGCGGCGCAGGTAGCCCTGGATCGCTTCCGCCACTCGCGGCGTGTTGCCGGCTTGGGTAAAGTAGACCTTAGGCTGTAGTTTGACGCCATCCTTCTCGCGGACGCCGTCGGCGCCGGGTTTCCAGCCCGCTTCGTCGAGCAGCTTTTTCGCTCGCTCGATATCTTCCTTCACGATCTCCTTCGATTTGGGGTCGAAATCCTGCGCATCCGCATCGACGATCGTGTAAGCGGGATCTGCATTACCCAGCAACACACCCTTGGCAATCTCTGCGCGGTTAATCGCGATGCTCATCGCCTCGCGCACTCGGCGATCCTCGACCATGGGCCGCGAGGTCTTGAAGCCGAAGTAGAGGAGCTGGAAGTTGGGTCGCGCATCCTGCACCTGAAGCATCGGCGCCGCCTTGGCCTGCGAGATGAACTGTGACGGGAACTGGTTGGTGAAGTCGAACTGGCCCGCCATCATGGCGGCGACGCGGCTCGAATCCTCGGGCACGACCTTGATGACCAGCTTCTCGAACTTCACCGGCCCCTTGTTCTGGTACATCGAGGGGCCCCATTTGTAGGCGTCGTGGCGCTTCAGCACGATCTGCGTGCGCGGCTGCCAGCTCTCGAAGCACCACGGTCCGGTGCCGTCGGCGCCCTTGACGCCGTAATCCTTGCCCAACGCCTCCACGCTCTCCTTGTTATGGATGACATTGGTGAACATGGTGAGTTGCAGCAGCAACTCGGAGAACGGCTCCTCGAGTTCGTACTCCACCGTGTAGGGATCGGGTGCGCGCAGCTCCTTGATGGTGCCGGCGCGCCACGCGAACGGCCCCTTGATTGCCGGGTCCTTCAGTCGCTTGAAGCTGAAGATGACATCCTCGGCTGTGAACTTCTTGCCGCTGCAGAAGGTCACGTCGTCGCGCAGTTTGAAGGTGTAGGTCTTGCCGTCGGGACTGACCGTCCAGGACTTGGCGAGATAGGGGATTGGCGTCCGGCCGTCCCAGTCCAGGGCCACCAGCGTATCCTGGAACATGTTGACGATATCGGAGGTTGGACCCCAGGTCGTGCGTTGCGCGTCGTAGTGCGGCGCATCGATCGACTTCATCATGTTCAGGGTCTGGGCAGTCGCCGGAGACTGGAAAGCCCAAGCGGTACTCAACGCGAACGCTGCACTCAGAACTGGTCTGATCATTGTTGCAGCCTCGGATCGAGGACGTCGCGGAGTGCGTCGCCCAGAAGATTGGCAGCCAGCACGATCACGAAGATCGCGAAGCTCGGGATCGTCGCGATGTGCGGTGCCATGAAGAGAAAGTCTCGGCCTTGGGCGGCCATCATGCCGAGTTCGGCGGTCGGCGGCTGGGCGCCCATGCCGAGGAAGCCGAGCGCCGAGCCGATCAGGATGATTTGGCCGAAGCGCAGGGTGAGGAAGACGAAGATGGTCGAGATGCAGTTCAGCGTCAGGTAGCGCCAGATCAGGGTGCGGTCCGATACGCCGACGGCGCGACCGGCTTCCATGAACTCCTGTCCCATCACGCCGACGGCCGAGCCGCGCGCGACGCGCGCCACGTCGGGCACGGTGGCTACCACCAGCGCGATCACCACGGCCGTGAGGCCGGCGCCGAAGATCGCCGCGACCGCGAGACCGATCAGGATCGCTGGGAAGGCCAGCATCACGTCGACCAGCCGCATGATCCAACCGTCGGCCCGCGGATAGTAGGCGGCGAGGATGCCGAGGATGCCGCCCAGGAACCCGCCGATGATCACGCCGACCAGTCCCAGCATCAGCGTGTTGCGCGTGCCGTAGAGGACGCGGCTTAGGATATCGCGGCCGGTATTGTCGGTGCCGAACCAGTGTTCGGCACTCGGCGGCTGCATCACCTTGGTGAGGTCGGTGAGATAGGGGTCGTAGGGCGCCACGAAAGGCGCGAAGACGGCCGCCAGCACGATCAGCGTCAGGGCGATCCCGGCCACGGCGGCGACCTTGTCCCGCATCAGCCGGCGCAGCACGCCGGACTTGGAGAGCAGGCCGGTTGCTTCGGCAGGGCCGGCGGTGTCGAGGGTTTCGGCGCTCATGTCCGCTGAACCCGGGGATCGAGATAGACGTAGAGGATGTCGACCAGCAGGTTGATCGACAGGAAGGCGATCGCGAGGATCATGATCGCCCCCTGCGCCGTCGGAAAATCACTCGAGACGATGGCGCCGACCGCCAGACGACCGACACCCGGCCAGGAGAACATGGTCTCGGTCACCACAGCGCCGCCCAGCAGGAATGCCGCCTGCAAGCCGATCAGGGTCACGACCGGGATCAGGGCGTTGCGCAGCGCGTGATGCACGATCACCACCGTTTCGCGCAGTCCCTTGGCGCGGGCGGTGCGTACGAAGTCGGCACCCAGCACTTCCAGCACCGCCGTGCGCGTGAGCCGCGCGATCGGGCCGATGAGGACGCTGCCCAATGTCAGCGCGGGCAATACTAGGCTTGGCAGGCCGCCGTCCCAGATCGGTCCGGTGCGGCCGGTGAAGGGGAACATGCCCCACTTGAAGCCCAGGTACTGGATCAGGATCAGGCCGATGAAGAACACCGGCATGGAAACGCCGGCGACGGAGAAGGCCATGATGATGCGGTCGACGATGGTGCCGCGCCGCACGGCGGCGAGAGTGCCGAGCGTCAATCCGATTGGAATGGCCAGTAGCATGCCTCCCAGCATCAGTTCGATGGTCGGGCCGATGGTCAGCGCGAGTTCTTCGCTCACCATCTTGTTGGAGATGATCGAGCGGCCGAGATCGCCGCGCAGGACGCGGCCGATATATTCGGCGAACTGGACCGGGATGGGGCGGTCGAGACCGAGCTCTTCCCGAATGGCGGCGATCGTCTCGGCCTTGGCTTCAGGACCGGCAATGATCATCGCCGGATCGGCCGGCACGACCTGCAGAAGGCAGAAGCACAGGAAAAGAACCCCGAGCAATGCGGGGAACGAGACCAGCAGGCGGTGGACGATTTGTCTTCCCATGCGCCGTCCTCGGACCGAACTCAGCCATGGGGGACCGCGCCGGACTTACCGGCGTCGCTCAGACGTTCCTTCCCTGGCCGTCGCGCTTCGGTCAGCCGTGCGCGACATTGTTTATGAAAGCAGTGTGCATGCGATCTATGGCGATGTCACGCCCACCCTCCGGCATGCGGAAGAACGTGACCGGTGATGAAGCCCGCCGCGTCGGAGCAGAGAAAGCACACCGTTGCGCCGAGTTCGTCGGATTTGCCGAGCCTTCCGAGCGGAATCTGCGCTGTCATCTTTGCCATGGCTTCGCTGTTGGCGAGCAAGGCCGGCGGAAAATAATCCGGGTTCTCGACATAGTTCGAACCGACGGCGTTCACGGTGATGCCGTCGCGGCCGAGTTCCTTCGCAAGTGATGAAACGAGTCCGTTGGCGGCAGCGCGCGCCGAGACGTAGGGCGCGTAGTTGGCGATGCCGCGCAGTGGCGCCGCCGATGAAACGAAAACGATGCGCCCTGATTTACGCTTGCGCATCGAGGGCGCCACGAGCTGCGTCAGTCGGAACGGTGCCACGGCCATGGCTTCGAGTGCCGCACGATAATCTTCGAGCCGGGCTTCTCCCAAGGGAGCTCGCAACGCCGGATAGGCGTCGTTGTTCACCAGCGCGTCGATATGGCCATGCCGCTTAACGGCCAGTTCGACGAGGGTCGCAGGCTCGACCGCCGAGAGGGCATGGGCGCCGGGAAACTCCGCTTCGTACTTGCGGCGCGCACTTGGCGCCTCGAACGAGGGGTCGTGAGCCAGGATGGTCGCTCCCTGGGCCAGGGCCACGCGTGTCGTGCCGTGGCCTGCGAATTTCTCGACATTTGTGATCAGGATCACCCGGTCTTTCAGCAGCATGGCGATTCCTCTAGGTTGCGGCCCATGACAAACGACCCCGATCCTAGCGTAGCCAGCCCGGAGGGCCAGGCCCCGGCCGGCCGCGCGTCCTTCGGATTTCGCGATGTTCCGGCGGACGAGAAGGCGGGTCTGGTTGCGCGCGTCTTCGAAAGCGTGGCGCCGCGCTACGACCTGATGAACGACCTGATGTCGGGCGGCGTACACCGGCTCTGGAAGAACGCCATGGTCGACGTGGTCCATCCGAGGCCGGGCGAGCGCATTCTGGATGTGGCGGGCGGCACCGGCGACATCGCATTCCGTATGCTGCGCCGGCAGGGCGAGCGTCCCGACGTCACCGTTTGCGACATCAATCCCGCGATGCTCGAAGTCGGGCGCGATCGTGCGATCGACCGTGGACTGCTGCGGGGCCTCACCTGGACGACTGGCGATGCTGAGTCGCTACCGTTTCCGGATCGTTCCTTCGACGCCTACACGATCGCCTTCGGCCTGCGTAACGTGACCGATATCGACAAGGCGTTGGCCGATGCCTATCGCGTGCTGAAGCCCGGCGGGCGTTTCTTCTGCCTGGAATTCAGCAAGGTGACGTCGGCGCCGGTCGGCCGCCTCTACGACGCCTATTCCGAGCGTGCCCTGCCGTTCTTCGGCAAGGTCATCGCCAGGGACGCCGATTCCTACCGTTATCTCCACGAGAGCATCCGTCGCTTTCCGCCGCAGCGCGAGCTGGCGGCACGCATGCGCGCGGTGGGCTTCGCCAACGTCACATGGCGCGACATGTCGCTGGGCGTCGTGGCGCTGCACCAGGGTTGGCGCATCTAGATGTTCCGTGCTCTCCGCAATGGCTGGCGCCTGCTGCGCATGGCGCTGCGCTTCGCCCGTCACGATGCGCTGTTTCCGTTGGAAACGCTCGGCATCGCCCCGGCGCTGATCGCCTGGGCGCGGCTCTTCGCGCTGCGGCGCGATTCGCGGCGGCCGGGCGAGCGGCTGGCGGAGGCGCTGCAGGAGATGGGGCCGTCCTTCATCAAGCTTGGCCAGGCGCTGTCGACCCGCGCCGATCTGCTGAGCGAAGGTGTCGCGGCCGACCTTGCGCGATTGCAGGATCATCTGCCGGCCTTCTCCGGCGCCGAGGCGCGTCGCATCATCGAGGCCGAACTCGGGCAGCCAGTCGACGCGCTCTTCTCGAGCTTCGAGGACGAGCCGGTGGCCGCTGCCTCGATTGCCCAGGTGCATTTCGCCGTCACGACCGACGGTCGCGACGTCGCGGTCAAGGTGTTGCGGCCCAATATCGAGAAGGCCTTCGAGCGCGACCTCGATCTCTTCTACTGGATGGCTGAGCTGGTCGAACGTACCCAGCCGCGGTTTCGCCGGCTGAAGCCGGTCGACTCGGTGCGAGCCTTCGCCGACGTGGTGCGGGTCGAGATGGACCTGCGCATGGAAGCGGCGGCGGCCGAGGAACTCGGCGAGAACTTCGCCGACAATCCGGACTATCGCGCGCCGAAGATCGATTGGGACCGTACCGCCGAGCGCGTCATGACCCAGGAGCGGGTCGACGGCACACCAATTGGCGATCGCGACGCCATCATCGCCGCCGGCCACGATCCCGACCTCATCATGAAGAAGTGCGCCGAAGCCTTCTTCTATCAGGTGTTCCGCGATGGCTTCTTCCACGCCGACATGCACGGCGGCAACGCCTTCGTCGACCGCGAGGGCCGCATCGTCCCGGTCGACTTCGGCATCATGGGCAGGGTCGACGAAGATACGCGCGGCTACCTGGCCGAGTTGCTGGTCGCCTTCCTGCGGCGTGACTATCGCGCCGTGGCCGAGGTTCAGTTCCGCGCGGGCTACGTGCCGCCCGACCAGTCGGTCGAAACCTTTGCCCAGGCCTGCCGCTCGATTGGTGAGCCGATCTTCGGCAAGCCCAGCCACGAGATCTCGATCGCACGTCTACTGGCGCAGATGCTGCGCGTCACCGAGCAATTCCAGATGAGCGCACAGCCGCAGCTCCTGCTGCTGCAGAAAACGATGCTGATGGCCGA
>CALROF020000151.1:0-15607 GCA_943369775.1 Reyranella massiliensis 521 | reverse complement strand
TGGTGTGGGTTTAGCAACGTCTATTGGCGCCGCAACAATAGCTCGAATCTTGCCATGGACGTCGAAGCGATAGCGCAATTCTTCGGGACGGCGAGCATCTGTGCGATTGGCAGTCGATGTGTACGTGTCACAAGACACATCGGATGCTGAGGTTCATCGCGGATGAACACTGTGCGCGGCCAAAGCGCGGTTCCTTAATCAGGATCAAAGATTCCCAACAAGCGTACCACCTAAGGTCAAAAACTCGAAGTCTGAGCGCTCCCGGGAGCCAAGGCTGCATCAGACGAAAAATGCCTGGCAATTCCGCCATCCCTGGATCGCCCTGTCGTCCGGGAGGAGACAATAGAATGAGCCATCCGATTGCACGCTTGGCCGCTCGCGTCGGCGCGGTCCTCCTTCTTGCGATCGGCCTCGCCGGCTGCGGTATCAACGCTGTGCCAACCCAGGATGAGCAGGTGAAAGCTGCTTGGAGCGAGGTGCTGAACCAGTATCAACGACGCGCCGATCTCGTTCCCAACCTGGTAGAAACGGTGAGGGGCTATGCTAAACAGGAGCAGACGGTGTTGACGCAGGTCACCGAGGCTCGTGCGCGCGCCACCCAAGTGACCTTGCCGGCGGACATCCTCACCAACCCGGACGCCTTCCGTCAGTTCGAACAAAACCAAGCATCTCTTGGCGGGGCCTTGGGACGCCTTTTGGCTATCAGCGAGCAATACCCCGATCTCAAGTCGAACCAAAATTTCCTAGCGCTTCAATCGCAGCTCGAGGGCACGGAGAACCGCATCGCCGTCGCGCGGCGCGACTATATCGGCACGGTGCAAACCTACAACACGACCTTGCGCACCATTCCCAGCCGATGGATCGCAGCTATCCTTTATCCGAACGCCAAGGTGAGAGAAACCTTTACGATCGATGAAAAGGCGCAAGAAGTGCCGCAAGTCAAACTATGATCCGCCCCCGCATGCATCCGCAGGTCGCATGGCAAGCACTTCTCGCAGGGCTGGTCTATGTATTGCTTGCCACCGCGCTCTACGCAGCGCCGGTTTTTCCACCCCTCACCGGTCGCGTCGTGGATGACGCAGGTATCCTTTCAGCTGAAACGCAGCAAAAGCTGACACAAATGCTGGCTCAGCATGAGGCGCAGACCGGGAACCAGATTGTCATTGCAACGATCAAATCACTTCAAGGCTATTCCATCGACGACTTTGGCTATCAGTTGGGCCGCGCCTGGGGGATCGGACAAAAGGGTCAGAACAACGGTGCATTGCTGTTGGTAGCGCCGAACGAACGCAATGTGCGGGTTGAAGTCGGCTACGGCCTGGAGGGTCGGCTCACCGATGCACAGAGCAGGCTGATCATCGAGAATCTCATCCTGCCCGAATTTCGGAAGGGCGATTTCAACACCGGCGTTCTTGTCGGGGCAACGACGCTTCTGCGTGTTCTGGGCGGCGATGCGTCTGCCCTGCCCCAGCAAACCGAGCAACGAAAGAGCCAAGACGAAGACGGTAGTGGAGGCGGAAGCGTCATCGCCATTATCGTCATCATGTTCATCTTCGGCCGTTTCTTCTGGCCTCTGCTGTTCCTTGGCGGATTCCGCGGACGGCACGGGGGGCCCGGGCGTGGCGGCTTCTCGCGCGGCGGGTTTTCCGGCGGCGGAGGCTCGTTTGGTGGCGGGGGAGCATCAGGACGCTGGTGATGAAGATGAAATGCATGTCCGACGACGACAGCCGACGCCTACACGAGCTTATGACGACCGTTGAACGGCGCACTGGCGCACACTTCGCGTTGGTGGTCACTCCGCTCAGCGATCGGTATTTGCTTTTTCCGCTGATATGGGCGGCTGCAGCCGCCCTTGCAGTCGGAGGCCTATTGGCGATCTTCTGGCCGCTATTGCCACTCCCCATCGGCTTTCTGATCCAGGCGGGGACGTTCGCGAGCTCGGCTCTGATCTTTGATTGGTTGCCTCTACGTTTGTTGCTCGTGCCTGGCCGGATCAAGCGCGAGCACTGTGTCGGCTTGGCCCGTCGTGAGTTTGCGGCACGGATCCTGGCCGACCACGAACATCGTCCCGGCATGCTGCTCTTCGTGTCCTTGGGCGAACGCCATGTTGAGATTTTGGCCGACAACGCCCTCCACACATGCGTCGGCGAAGCCGCCTGGAACAGGGCCATTGCCACCTTCATGACAGCGCCGAAGCCCGGCAATTCGATTGCGGATGGCCTCATCGGCAGTATAGAAGCCTGCGCCGCCACACTGGAAATGCACTATCCACGGGCGTAGATGGCGAGCCGCGAATGTTGAGTGAAATGCATGATCAAGCTCTGGAAGCACGCACGAACAGACATTGCTCGTAGCTTCATGTCGAGGCCCGCCGGTTTGAATGAGACCGACTTGGATCGCTAGATCAAAGATCCGACATCTTGGACCATGATTGCGCCTGTCACGGCCGGATACCGGCCCTATAGCGGGCGAGCAGAAGCGCGATGGCACAGGAGGCCAACCGCGCGGCCGTCGTGCCTGCACGGCTGGTCAGGATGATCGGGACACGCGCGCCCAGCACGATGCCGGCGACTTCGGCCTCGGCAAGATATTCAAGCTGCTTCGCCAGCATGTTTCCGGCCTCGAGGTCAGGCACAAGGAGGATGTCTGCTTGGCCCGCGACGGGAGTGATGATGCCCTTCGTCGTTGCCGCATCGATGGAAACGGCATTGTCGAACGCGAGCGGGCCGTCGAGGAGCGCGCCGGTGATCTGGCCGCGGTCCGCCATCTTGCAGAGAGCTGCGGCGTCGAGTGTCGATGGAATCTTCGACGACACCGTCTCGACGGCCGACAGGACGGCTACCTTCGGCGTCGCGAGTCCCAGGGCATGAGCCAAGTCGATCGCGTTCTGCACGATGTCGCGCTTGTCGTCGAGATTGGGATTGATATTGATCGCCGCGTCGGTGATGAAGAGCGGGCGTGGATAGCGTGGCGCGTCGATCGCGAACACATGGCTGACCCGCCGCGCGGTCCGCAGTCCATGATCGCGATCCACTACGGCGCCCATGAGTTCATCGGTGTGCAGCGCCCCCTTCATCAAGGCCCCGACCTTGCCGGCACGCGCCATCGCGACCGCCTGTGCCGCCGCAGCATCGCTGTGCTCCGTTGGGACGATTTCAAAGGGGGACAGATCGAGCGCAGCTTGCTGAGCAGCGGCCCGAATCTTTGCCTCAGGTCCGACCAGGATGGGGACGATCAGCTTCTGTTGAGCAGCCTCGATCGCGCCGAGTAGTGATGTCGTATCGACGGGATGCACCACAGCCGTGCGAATTGGCTCAAGACCTTGGACCAATTTCATGAGATGGCGATGCCAACGCCCTTTCTCGACGAACTCTACCTCTGGCAGAATCGTGCGCTGGCGAGAGATTTTCTCCGTTGGCGCGATCACATCTGCAATTCCACTGATGACGATCTCACCGAGCTGATTGACCGCCTTGCAGTCGAGAAGGACGCGATGCCCGTCTTCAATCTTTTCGGCGACCCGCACGGTCACCGTGATGGTGTCGCCGAGACCAACTGGGCGATGGAAACGAAGAGTCTGGCCAAAATAGACGGTGCCTGGGCCTGGCAGCTCGGTGCCGAGAATGGTCGAGATAAGGGCACCGCCCCACATGCCGTGTGCTACGATCTTGTGAAACAGATCGCTCTTGGCGAACGCTTCATCGACATGAGTGGGATTGACGTCCCCCGACATGACGGCAAAGAGCTCGACGTCCTTTCGGACGAGCGTATGGACGATGCTGGCGGTGTCACCGATCCGAATCTCGTCGAACGTCCGGTTTTCGATCGTGCCCGTTTGGTTCATTCCGGCCTCTGAGGTTCTCTACCCGTATTGGAACCAAGCCGAACGGTCCGGGACCTCTGCGCCCTAGCAGCCATGTCGGTGGTGCTGGGGATGGTTGTCGTCGCGCTGGTTATCGATCGCTTGGCCCGAAGCAGCCATCCCGGTCAGATACTTTTCGGGATCGGCCTCGAACGCCTCACGGTTTTCGCGGGACTCGAAATAGTAGGCGCGCTCCCGATAGACCGAAGATATCGACGAACTGCCGCTGACAGACTGCCGGCTTACGGGATCAAGAACCGACCGCGGACCGGCTCCAGCGTCGGATGGTGGGCCGTCTTGCCCGCTTCCGTGGCTGTGGCTTGCCGATCGGCCCATTCCGCGGCCGCCCATGCGGGTCATGAAGAAGAATGCGCCAATTGCAAGTGCGATCCAGATCCAGTTCTGGGAGATCCAATCCATGTCTGCCTCCTGTCGACTGAGGCACTGAGGAAAGCTGAAATCGCAGTGAGAGCTTTGCCGCAGGTTAAAGATCGCCACTTGCGCCGTGCGAAGCGCCGAAGGAAATCGCAGCGCGCGCCGTGAGGGATTGCAAGCCCGCGGTCTTGCGTTTGTCTTGGCGCTCCCGATCAGTGATGTAGTCTTGCATCATAGTGAGCCTGTTCGTATGGCCGGCGTCGACCCGTCCAGCGCCATCGGGCCCCGCAATCGGCCATATGCGCTGGCCCTGTACTATTGTGGAGTTGATATTCTTCCGAGTGGAAATGCATCCGTTCCATTTGAACGACTCGCTGCGGTTTCACCTCTCTGACCGGCGTAGTCACAAATGGCAGCGCCTCGTTCATCGACATGACCGACGCGCTCGATCGATCACTTCACAGTCGCTATTACTGATGCCGTTCTTCGAATTCCACCTTGATGTCCTGCGCCCGGTCCCGCAGGCGAATTGTCAGGCTGATCCGAAACGGTCCATTGCCCTGCATTTCAAAGTAGTTGCCGTAGCTTTCGGTGCCCGCGATCTCCATCGGATTGAGGTTCTTCTGGCTCCCAGCAAGTCCGATTTCGGAGACGCGGGCCGAGACGTCGGCGCCGGTGAGACGGCGTCCACTCCTGACGTCGAAGAGTGCAACAACGATATGGAATTGCCCGCGGGCCATCGGCTGCCCGCCATGCATGGAATTCTCCGTGTGGCCTTGCGGATGACCGCGGACTAATTCCGCCGGCAGGATTCCCATATAGATCTGGACCTCGCCGACGACTCTGCTGTCGCCGCTAGGGGCCGCCATTGCTGTGTGGACCAATCCGGAAAGCAGGATCAGACCCAGCGCCACCCCGACTCTCATTGCTCGCATGGTCATTTGCTCTCCCACCGCTGGCCAACGACCTAAGATGGTGCACGACGTGCCGGCGAGAGTTCGGTCCGTTCCGATCCCGCCAGGACATCAGCCCATCGCGGCGAAAAGGCTGATATCCGAGACGGATTCGTAGCGACGACCGGCAACAGAAAGCTTGATCTGCGTTAAAGAACGTGGGCGGTCGCGGCCGTAACGTTAAATCCTGTCTGGTTTTGGCAGAGACGTCTCAAGAGGACGTTTCAACCGTTGAAAGATCTGGCTAGACGATGACCAACAGGCGTGAGACGAATGCTCAGCATTCGGGCAGTGATCCGGAAGGAGAGGACGCCGCAAAACCAGCGGACGCGGCTGTACGACGAGCGCTTGTCGAGGCACGCGAGGAGTTTCTGGTCTTTTTGCATCATCGGGTGGGCAGCCGGGACGAGGCTGAAGAGTTGTTGCAGCAGTTCTCGCTCCGGGCGATCGAGCGCGCCTGGCAATTGCGGGACGTCCGCACGGTCCGCGGTTGGCTCGGGCGCATACTGGCGACGACACTCGTCGATCACCAGCGACGCGCCATCAGGCGGCGTCGCCGGGAGGTCGACATGGAGCAGTCGGACGTCGAGAACCTGGCGATCGAGCCGGATCGAGAAACCGATGAGGCCGTCTGCAGCTGCCTCCATAAATTGCTGCCGACGCTCAAGCCCGAATATGCCGATGTCGTCTGGCGCTCCGACATTCTTGGCGAGCCGCGGGATCGGATCGCCGCGAGCCTCGGCACCACGCTCAACAACATCGCGGTCCGGCTTCACCGCGGGCGCCAGGCGCTCCGCAAGAGGCTCGAGGAAATGTGCCTGACATGTCCGGTCCACGGCTTCCTCGATTGCCGGTGCGATGAGGCCGAGCGCATTCGCCGGCGAGCTCGGGGCCTCGCTGACGAGACCGAGACGCCGCCTGAGAACGGATAACACAATGAATGCAGATGACCTCACCAAGCGCGTGGCGATCATCACCGGCGGAACGCGAGGGATCGGCGCCGCGATTGCGCGTCGCTTCAAGAATGCGGGATACGCGGTTGCGGCCGTCTACCACGGAAACGCGACAGCGGCCGACGCGTTCTCGGGCGATACCGGTATCCCAGTCTACAAATGGGATGTTGCCGATTTTGACGCCTGCCAGGATGGCGTGGCCAGCGTGGCGAACGACCTCGGCGGACCGGTTGAGATCCTCGTCAACGATGCGGGCATCACCCGCGATGCCATGCTGCACAAGATGACATCTGCCCAGTGGGGCGAGGTCATCGCGACCGACCTCACCTCCTGCTTCAACATGTGCCGAGCAGTCATCGGCGCCATGCGTGATCACGGCTTCGGCCGGATCGTCAATATTTCCTCGATCAACGGTCAGAAGGGGCAGCTTGGTCAGACCAACTATGCAGCCGCGAAGGCTGGCATCCTTGGTTTCACCAAAGCGCTCGCGCTCGAGACGGCGTCGAGGGGCATCACCGTGAACGCGGTCGCGCCCGGCTACATCACGACGGACATGGTCGGTGCCATGTCTGAAGATGTTCTCGCAAGGATCGAGGGGCAAATCCCTGTCGGGCGGCTGGGCAATGCCGACGAGGTCGCACGCATCGTCCAGTTCCTGGTGAGCGAGGATGCGACGTTCATCACCGGCTCAACGGTCACCGCCAATGGCGGCCAGTACATGGCATAGGGCCACCCCCCGGGAAATCGAAAGGACATCCACATGGCACAGTCGAACGTCGTGCTCTGCACCCCGGTGCGGACAGCCATCGGCACGTATGGCGGAACGCTGAAAGACATAGGCGCCCCCGAGCTCGGGGCCGCCGTGATCAAGGAAATATTGATCCGCGCGAAGATCGCAGACGGTGCGATCGGCGCCGTGGTGATGGGGCAGGTCGTCCAGGCCGGCGCCAAGATGAACCCGGCGCGGCAGGCGGCGATCAAGGCCGGCGTTCCGGCCGGCGTTCCGGCGATGACCATCAACCGGGTGTGTGGTTCGGGTGCGCAGGCGATCGCGACCGCCGCGCAGGAGATCATGCTCGGCCTCGCCGAGAGCGCCATCGCCGGCGGCATGGAGAACATGGACCAATCGCCCTACCTGATGTCGGGCGGACGGTGGGGCTACCGCATGGGCGATGCCCAGATCTACGACAGCATGCTGCGCGATGGCCTCAACGATGCCTTTTCCGATCACCACTCGGGCTTGGTGACCGAGGACCTCGTCAGCAAGTTTCAGGTGACGCGCGAGGCGCAGGACCGCTGGGCGGAGCGGACGCAGCGGCGCTTTGGCGCGGCGCAGGCGGCCGGCAAGTTCAATGCCGAGATCGCGCCGATCGAAATCCCCGGTCGCAAGGGGCCGACGATCTTCGACAAGGATGAGCACAACCGCCCGGACGCAACGCTGGAGTCGCTGGCCAAGCTGAAGCCGGCTTTCCGCAAGGATGGAACCATTACCGCCGGCAATGCACCGGGCCTCAACAGCGGCGCCGCGGGCATGATCGTTGCGGATGCCCGCTGGGCCGAGAAGCACGGCCTGACGCCGATGGCTCGTCTTGTGGCCTTCGGGGTCGGCGCGGTCGAACCCGGCCTGTTCGGTCTCGGGCCGGTTCCCGCGGTTCGGCAGGCCTTGGATCGCGCTGGCTGGACGCTCGGCGACGTCGAGCGCGTGGAAATCAACGAGGCCTTCGCGGCGATCGTCTTGGCGCTCATCGGAGAGCTCGGGCTCCCGGAGGACATCGTCAATGTCGAGGGCGGCGCCATCGCACATGGCCATCCGATCGGTGCGACAGGAGCCGTGCTGACGACCCGCCTCCTTCACGCGATGCACCGGGACGGTCTCCGCCGCGGATTGGTGACACTGTGCATCGGCGGCGGTCAGGGGGTCGCTTTGGCGCTTGAGGCTCTCCACTGACCGCGAGAGCGTAAAAAGCGACCCATCGCAGCAAATCGAATGTCGCGTTCCTGAAACTGCAACCAAACAATCAAGGAGAGAACAATGGCCACGAAGAATGAGGCGCCAGTTGGTTTCGATCGCATGAACGCTGTATTCGCATGGTGGGGACTGTCGGGCGCCGACAGTACCGACAAGCTCGACGGCCAGTTCAAGCGGTTCCAGGCCTTCACGTCCGATCTGCAGAAGGCCTATGGCGAGACATACAGCGCTCAGATGAGCACTCTCCTTGGCGCCAATGAGCGGATCGGACGCTCGCTTCTGGAATTCGTGCAGTGCCGGCGACCGCAGGATGTGATCGCGGCAGAATCGAGCGTCATGGCGGCCATCCTGGAAGAGACGTCGTTGCAGACGAAGACTTGGCTCGATCTCTCGCAGAAGGTCCAAGACTACTGTGCGACCATGGCACGGGAGACCGCAGGCGAAATCCGTCAGCAGGCAAATGGAACCCCTGACACCGGAAGCAGCGTCAAGGCATCGTAGCCGCATATAGTGTTGACGAGCGTCCCGCGGGGTCTTGCCGAGACCGTGGCGTGCGGCTGGCACGGCAGCCGGATTTCTGGCCGCTGTTCAACTTCCTCGCCCTTAAGATCAGATGATGGAGATGGTGATGCCCGAAGCAAGATCGGATTCCGCGCTGGTTGACCAGCCGAAGGCGTCGCCGGGTCGGCAATTGGCTGTTCGGCGGGATATCGTAGCGGCGGCTACGGTGAAAAGCCTGGAACCGGCCGTCGCGGCGAATCCAGTCGGACTGCCGATCAACATCGGTGATCCCTTGGCCTATCAGAGGGATGTCTTCGAACGGTCGATTCTGTTTTGGGACACGCTGCGCCAGCGTGCCAACAACATGATCGCCCATGAGCGCGCCGGCAAGCCGCCGCTTCTCGACTTCGACTATGAGACGCTGGTCGATGCCCGCCGTTTCGAACGACCTGTCAACTACGCCCTCCTGCGGATCACCCGGATCGGGGACGATTGCATCGAGGATTGTATCGATCCGGCGAAGCCACCCGTCGTCATCCTCGACCCTCGAGCCGGCCATGGGCCCGGCATCGGCGGCTTCAAGCGCGACTCCGAGGTTGGGATCGCCATGCACGAGGGCTATCCGGTCTATTTCGTTTCCTTCTTTCCGGAACCCTGCGTGGGCCAGACCCTGGCGGATGTGCTGCATGCGCTCGGACGCTTCGTCGAGGACGTGGTCAAACGTCACCCCGGCAAGCCTCCGGTGCTCTATGGCAACTGTCAGGCCGGCTGGGCGATCACCCTGCTCTCGGCGGATTGCGAAGGCTTGGTCGGCCCCGCCGTGCTCAACGGCTCTCCGCTCTCCTATTGGGCGGGAGAATCGGGCGTCAATCCGATGCGGATCGCGGGCGGGCTGCTCGGCGGCGTCTGGGCCACCCACCTTCTCGCCGATCTCAACGACGGCCGCCTGGACGGTGCGTGGCTCGCCTTCAATTTCGAAAACCTTCAGCCCGAAGCCGTCTGGGAGAAATATGCCAACCTGTTCACGCATGTCGACACGGAACGGGAGCGCTTCCTCGAGTTCGAGCGGTGGTGGAATGGCTTCTATTTCCTCAGCCGGGAAGAGATCGTCGCCATCGTCGAGAACCTCTTCATCGGCAATCGCCTCGAGGAGGGCAAGATGCGGATCTGCGAGGGTTGCGTCGCCGACCTTCGGCGTATTCGCAATCCGCTGGTGATCTTCGCGTCCTACGGCGACAACATCACCCCGCCGCACCAGGCGCTCGGCTGGATCCCGGTGGTGTACAAGGATACGAGCGATCTCAAGGCCGCCGGTCAGCGCATTGTCTACCTGACGAACCCCCATGCGGGCCATCTCGGCATTTTCGTGTCAGCCAAGGTGGCGCGGTTCGAACATCGCGCGATCCTCGAAAGCCTCGGCGAAATCGAGACCCTCGCCCCCGGCCTCTACGAGATGAAGATCGACAATCCGACCGGCAATCCCGACTGCGATAAGCCGGAATACTCGGTCCGGTTCGAAGAGCGGCGTGTCGAGGATCTTCGGTTCGCGACGCCGCGCGCGGAGTTCGAGCAGGTTCGCCATCTTTCAGAGGTGAACGAGCAATTCTACAAGGCCATGGTCAGCCCCTTCGTTCGCGCGCTCTCCAATCCCTGGACTGCGGCGACGCTCGAATGGCTCCATCCGATGCGCACGAGCCGCTACCTGCTGTCGGAATCCTTCAGTCCGTGGATGCGTGGCGTCGCTGCGCTCGCGCGTCTGATCGAGCAGCGCCGCCAGCCGCTGCCGGAGGACGATGCCAATCTCCGTCGTGAGCGGGAGGCGATTGACCGTGTCTCCGAGGTGATCGAAAACGGCCGCAGGCAGCGCGACGCGACGGAGGAACGGGTCTTCCAGGCGCTTTACGATGATGTTCCCGCCTCGGCTCGGCCAGCAGCGCCACCGGCCGTATAGGCTTGACACCGTCGTCGTTCGCCATGGCAAGCCGGTGCAATTGAACGTTTCCGCGGGAGGAGACGGCGCTCTGTTCCGAGAAGGTCGCTTTCGCTGACTCAATAAGCGCGCGGACCTGTCGGCCGGACAGACGGTTCGGGTGGAGACCATGCCAGACAAGCCCGGCAAATTCGGCTTCGGCTGCCAGATGGGGATATTCACGGACAGGCTTGTCGTGGAGTGAGATCGCATCTTTGGGCGCAGACGCGACCCGTGACGCCGCAACGCAAAGGGGCCGCTGGTGACGGAAGATCAGCGGTTGTCTTTGCGCAACAATGGAGCCGAAGGAGCATGACGCGGCAGCTCGCAACAAGGCTGGATCGGACATTCCGCCCGCTCCATCCCATATTGTCCCGGTCGATCGTCCATCAGCGGATCCAGGACATCACGAGCTGAGGGTCAAGACCTGCAACGTCGACGAGTTTGTCCGGATCCAGGATCCGGAGCCGTCGATAATGGAATTCCAGGATCCTATCCTTTCGCAGATCCCTTAGCACCCGGTTGACATGAACGAAGGTCAGACCCGTCGCATCTCCGATATCTTCTTGGGTCAGCGGAAGATGCATCTCCTCGATATGACTGCCCGGCCATTGCGCGCGGTAGCGGACGAACAGCTTGAGCAGCAGGTGGGCAACGCGCTCACGGGCTGAATGCCGCCCAATGCTGGTAAGACGGTCATAAGCCAGGGTGCAATCGCGCGCGATCAGCCACGCAAGCCGCAGACCGAACTCCGGCTGCTGTTTGACGATCGGTGGAAGCGCCTTGCGCGGAATTGTGCTGACGACGATATCCGTCAAGGCTTGCGCGCCAAATGTCATCATCGCGCCGCCGCCGGGATGGAATCCAAGCACGGCGCCCGGCAATGCGAAGTGCAAAATCTGCCGTCGCCCATCTTCCAATAAATTATAGAGAATGACCCAACCTTCAAGGAGATTGTAGATCGAATCGCACGGCTCACCGAGGCTGAAGAGATCCTGGCCGGCCTTGAATTCCCGATCAGCAGATTTGTAACTCGCGATCACACAGGGCGATCCCGGCTGGCAATCGCCGCACAAACCCCGGTTAGCCCGCGCGAAGCAAGCCTCACAGCCCGGGGGTTGCTTCGTCGTGCCATTCCCAGGCATCGGCATACGGGCGTTCCTTTCCGCATCACTGATCGTGTTTGCGGTTCCCCAAGGAACTGGGGACCGGACCACCCCGGGTTGCAGACCGTCGTATCGGCCATGGGCGTGATCCCGCGACGCTCGGATAGTGCTCTCCAAATAAGACGCTTGGCTCGGAGTCATATTACAGTCCTCGATCTGGTCGGTTTCACCTGGAAGGTTGAATCCATCTGACCAGGTCGCCCGGCTCGGCCGGCCGCTTTGGCGGCGCGACGCCAGCGGGAATGGAACAATCAAGCCACGCTCCCGATCCGCGCAGGGCGTGGACCGTTGGCAGCTAGATCGCGCTCCGCTGGGCCGATCGACCCGCTAGGTCGAGCGCCGAGGAACTGGGGGGTCGAGTCCGGGGATGACCGAGCCTGGGTCGGCTTCTTCGGACCCCATCCCTACTGAAGAGCGCTCGAAGGCATGGGCCGCGAGGCTGCTAGGGAGGGGCGCCAAGCTCGTTGAGCAGGTGGCCGGGCAGGAGCAGGTACTCATCGGACAGCAGGGCTTGTCCGAATTTGGACACTCCGGGCAGTCGTCGCATTCGTCACTGTGGGGCCCAAGGCCAGAAGCGCTCACAACCACCATGGTCGCATCAGCAGTGATCGCTACTGTCCCGGCCATACTCCGCCCGCTCAGCGTCATGATGATCGCTGTGGCGAAGATCAGTATGGCGAGGAACCGCAGCATCCGCCTCTTTCCAAGAAGGCCAGAACCGGAGGCTATCACACCGCCCCGCAGCTACCAATTTGCCCGGCGGAAACCTATACGGGGAAAGGCCCGGCGAGATTGATTGAAATCAAATGCCGGGCGGGGCGCATCAACCGCCCGGAAACCTGCGCGCGGGGCAACTCTGCGGCCGCCCGTCGGATGCTCGGCAGATGATGTCATGCCGCGCTGCCCGCGCGAATGTTTGATCGAGTTTAAAGTCCGATATGTTAGCCGGTCCCATAATTGCCCGACTCTGCTGGTGTTCAAACGAGGAACCGATGGCTAGGTCCGCCTGCGTACCACCCCCGCCGGCAAATCGCATTGCGATCATCGTGATGAAATCCGACGCGGGCCCAGCACTCTGCCCCTTCTTCGGCAAGTGCGATGGAATATGGATCGTCGATACCGCCACGGGCGCGACAGAATTCCGCGCCAACCCGCAGCGCACGTCCGCAGCGGTATGCGATCTCATTGTCGCAGCCAGACCAGGTCGCTTGATCTGCGGCTTTATCGGCGAGCCAGAGAAACAGAGACTTTGTGCTGCTGGGATCGACGTGAGGCTCGGCTCGTGCGTGAGGACGATCCAGGAACTCGTGGCCTGCTTTTCCGCTCTCGTTGCAGCATGACGCCGGCTGCCACGGGCCGGGGCAGGCGAGGCATCTGATCGGTCCTGCTGCATCGATCCACACCCGGCGGATGTTTAACCGGGATCAAAGATTCAGAACAGATGGCCGGCCATGGTTCGAGCGCTGTCGTGTCGCTCGGAGGATGGCGTCTGGCCGATGCAAGCCTGCATCGTCTAGCGACCTCTGGACGGTTGCAGGGCGTGCCGGTGCGTCCTGGTCTGACGTGGGTGGAGTTTCCAATGGAACACGGCGGTCATGGTGGTGAGGGTGGCTTCTTTCGCTCCCGCGCAAATTGGGTCCTGATCGGTTTTCTCGCGATCGGCGGCTTCTATCTTCTGACCGAGCATCGCGCGCATCTCATCCCGTATTTGGGGTATTGGCCGTTCCTGCTGATCCTCGCCTGCCCATTGATGCATGTTTTCATGCATGGCGGCCACGGCGGACGGGGAGGAAGCAACGACAGCGGCAGCGGATCGGCGGATGCCGGCCAGAACCAGCCTCACAAACATTGAGCCGCGATCAACGGTCCGGAGGTCGACCATGCACGACGATGTTCCTGCCTATGGCCTCTGGTCACTGGTGATTATCAATTCGGCGATCTTCATCTTCTTCGCCTTCAGTTTTTTCAAGCCGCAGACAAAGCGCGACTGGCGGTCCTTCGGCGCCTTCAGCGCCTTTCTGGTCGCGCTTTTCACCGAGATGTATGGGTTCCCGCTGACGATCTATCTGCTCTCCGGCTGGCTACAGAGCCGCTTTCCAGGCGTCGATTGGTTCTCCCATGACGCCGGGCATCTTCTCGAGGAGATGTTCGGCTGGAGAGCCAATCCGCATTTCGGGCCATTTCACCTCCTGAGCTTCGCATTCATCGGTGGCGGCTTTATCCTGATCTCGGCCGGCTGGAAGGTGCTCTACGAGGCACAGCGCCATCAAACGCTCGCCACCACCGGCGCCTACGCTTATGTGCGGCATCCGCAATATGTCGGCTTCGTGCTGGTGATGTTCGGCTTCCTGCTGCAATGGCCGACCTTGCTGACCCTCGCGATGTTCCCGGTGCTGGTGTTCATGTACGTGCGTCTTGCCCGCGCCGAAGAACGCGAGTCTTTGGCGGAATTTGGCTCTGACTATGAACGCTATATGCGAGACGTGCCGGGCTTCATTCCACGGCTCGGCGGCCCGAAAAGTAGCCACGCCGGCCAAGGTTGAACAGCGAGTTTCGGGCCTCGCCGTAGCAGGCTCCGCCCTGTCATGACAACTCACAACGCGAAGGAATCGGCTCCGATGATCAAGATGCCCTCGATCTCCATCCTGTTTTTCAGCGCCATGCTCCTCGCAGGGTCACCCGCCTCGGCTAATGATGAGCACCATCCGGCCGGGGGCGCTGAAGCGCCCGCCACGCCTTTGAACGCGCCCGGATCACAAATTCCCATGGGTGGGATGATGTCGATGATGGGTACTGGCGGCATGCCCATGATGGGCATGATGACCGGGCACATTGAAGGCCGGCTGGCATTCTTGAAAACCGAAATCAAGATCACCGACGTTCAGGAATCCAAATGGAGCGTGTTCGCAGACGCCGTGCGAGCCAACGCGAAGGCGATGATGGGCATGCGTGAGGGCATGATGCAGGCACGTGACGGCGCTCTTCCAGTGCGTCTTGAGCGGATCGAGAAGGCCATGGCTCTGTGCCAGGAAGCGCTCCAAAAGATCAAAGTAGCGGTGGAGCCGCTCTACGCAAGCTTCAGCGAGGAGCAGAAGCGCACCGCCGATCAGTTGATGGTGAGCCCGATGGGCCTATTCTGAACGGACGGCGTCTGCTGAGAAGCAGAGCCATCGCGTCGCTTCAAGCTCGTCTCGGTGAGCGACGCGGGCCGCGCGGACCACGGCTACATATTTCATGGCGCGTCGTCGCCGAACCCGTCCTGCAGCCCGGTAAGGGTTGTCAGCGCTTGCCTGACCCGCTCTTCCTGACCAACTGCCGCGGTGCTGGCAGCCATCGCTTCGAAGTCGCGACGCTGAGCGCTTTCCGACGCGGCCAGTAGATCACTGATGTTGCAGTTCTCCCCAGGCGGAACCAATGGCTGGTCACCAAGCGAGAGCTGCTTGCGGGCCAGTCGTTCGACTGGCTTCACCCTCGTGATCACCAGCGGCGCCGGAAAGAAAGCGGGTTCCGCCGCGGCTTGCCGCTTGGCTGGGGCCTTCTTTCCTGGGGGTTGAGGATTTCGCCTTGGCGCCCGTTGCGCGGCGGCTTGGAGCGGTGGCCGGGCGACCGTGTCGTCTTCGGTGCTCTCGGCGGCCGGCGCCGGATTGATCGCGCCGCCCAATGCCTCATCCTTCCATTCGCGCAGGCTCGGCAACGCCGGCGGATTTCCCTTCGCCGCCTCGTAGGGCCGTCGATAGGGCTTGTCGAGATAGTGGCGGATCTTGGTAAGCTCGAACGAGCGCGAGTTCTTCACCATCAGGATCGACACGCGGTCGGACATCTCGCGCAATTCGAGCGGGCTGCGTAGCGGGCGCGGCGT
>CALROF020000150.1:0-15702 GCA_943369775.1 Reyranella massiliensis 521 | reverse complement strand
CGACAAGGTCGTATTGCCGACGATGATGCCGTCGAGCTTGAGCTCCCGGCAGACGGCTACGATGTCGTCCAGGTCGTCGTCCGTAGCGTCTGGCGCAATCTTCACCACGAGCGGCACCCGCTTGGCCGCAATCGCGTCCTGCACCCGTTTCAAGAGGTCGGCCAACTCGGTGCGGCCTTGCAGGTTGCGCAGCCCCGGCGTGTTGGGGGAGGAGACATTGCAGACGAGATAGTCGGCATAGGGCGCCAGCGCCACGCAGCCGGTAACATAGTCGGCCGCGCGGTCGGTGCTGTCCTTGTTGGCGCCGACATTGACGCCGACGAAACCTCGGCGCGGGCGGACGGCCAGCCGCGAGCGCGCCGCGTCGAGCCCCTGACCGGGAAAGCCCATGCGATTGATCACGCCGCGATCCTCCGCCAGCCGGAAGAGGCGCGGCCGCGGATTCCCCGCCTGCGGCCGAGGAGTCACACTGCCGATCTCCACCAGGCCGAAGCCCAGGGTCAGCATCGCATCGGCAACTTCGGCGTTCTTGTCGAAGCCGGCGGCGAGACCGATCGGGTTGGGCAGGTGGCGGCCCCAGATGCCGACTCGGAGCGAAGGTGGATCGTCGCGACTATCGCCGGGCGTCAGCCCGGTCTTCAGTGCCCGCAAGGCAAGCCCATGCGCGGCTTCCGCGTCGATGCGGGAAAGGACGAGATCGATCAGGGAGTACCAGACAGCCATTTCCGTCTGGGTAGCAGAGGTGCCCTGTGGAGCGCTTGGAAGAGCGCGTCGCTCTTAACGGCGATCCATACCGCCGCCGTTCGGCCGCAAGGCTGGCGAGTCGGAGAACACGACCATGAACAGTTCACGAAAAGCCTCGGCAATCCGAGGGTCGGTCGGGCCGGTCGCAGGCGTCCGGACAGACGCTTGGGACATGGTCATGTCGTTGCGGCAGTAGACGGCAAAGACACTGAAGATACCTGTCTGGGCGGGCTTGAAGCGGGTCGTGCCCCGGCAAATGCTGTCACCGCCGAGATCGTTCGCCGGGTTTGCGACCAGATAAAGCCTGTAGTCGGGCCGGGGTGGCTCGGCTGGCTTGTCATAGGTGAAGGTGAGGGCAGGTCGCGGCTTTGCGGCCTGCATCAGGGGCAAAAGATCTCGCGCAACTGTCGCCGGGTCGACGCCGGGAAACAGGTCGCCGGCGAGGATGATCTGGAAGTTCTTGTGATCGGTCGCGGCGAAGAACTCGCTGTAGTCGTACTGCACCGCGTACCAGGTATCGTTGATCGCCGCGGCGTAGACCGCGCCAGGGATGGCCGCGATCGCGAGCAAGGCGGCAGCGAGCTTTTTCCTAAGGCGCATGACGATCTCCTTCACGCAACACTGGCAGATATTACGCCCGCCGCGCGATCCGGCTCAGTCACATTATTGCGCGCAGAGGCTAAACGTCCAAGTCTCTGGCAAACTTGGCGTTTTCCTGGATAAAGGCGTAGCGCTTCTCGGGTTTACGGCCCATCAGATCCTCGACCAGGGTGCGCGTGCGCATCTCCTCACGGCGGTCGTCGGAGCTGGAGGCCGTCGGCACGTCGACCTTCAGGAGGACGCGCTTGGTGGGGTCCATGGTCGTCTCGCGCAGGTGGACCGACTGCATCTCGCCCAGGCCCTTGAAGCGCGTGATGTCGGCCTTGCCGCCAAACTGCGTACGGATCAGCTCGTCCTTCTGCGCGTCGTCCTGGGCATACTCGGTCTTGCCGCCCTTGCTGATGCGGAAGAGCGGGGGTTGCGCCAGGAAGAGATGGCCGTTCTCGATCAGCTTCGGCATCTCGCGATAGAAGAACGTCATCAGCAGCGACGCGATGTGCGCACCGTCGACGTCGGCGTCGGTCATGATGATGACGCGCTCGTAGCGCAGGCGGTCGTCGTTGTAGTGAGCGCCGGTGCCACAGCCCAGCGCCTGGATCAGGTCCTGCACTTCCTGGTTTTCGCGCAGCTTGTCGGCGCTGGCGCTGGCCACGTTCAGGATCTTGCCGCGCAGCGGCAGGATCGCCTGGGTCTCGCGGTTGCGCGCGGCCTTGGCCGAGCCACCGGCCGAATCGCCTTCGACCAGGAATATTTCAGTGCCGATCGAGGCCGAGCTGCTGCAGTCCGCGAGCTTGCCGGGCAGGCGGAGCTTGCGCGTCGCCGTCTTGCGCTGCTGCTCGCGATCCTGCTTGCGGCGCAGCCGCTCCTCGGCCTTGGAGATCACATGCTCGAGCAGCACGTTGCCGGCTTCCTTGTCACCGGTCAGCCAATGCTCGAAATTGTCACCGACGATGGTCTCGACCAGCTTGGTCGCTTCGACGCTGACCAGCTTTTCCTTGGTCTGGCCCTGGAACTGCGGCTGCTCGATGAACACCGAGACCAGGCCGGCCGCGCCATCCAGCACGTCGTCGGCCGTGATGACCGATCCCTTGCGATTGCCGGTCAGTTCGGCGTAACGCTTGAGGCCGCGCACCAACGCGCTGCGGAAACCCGATTCGTGCGTGCCGCCTTCGGCCGTCGGAACCGTGTTGCAGTAGGAGCGGACGAAGCCTTCTTCGTCGCTCGGCCACCACACGGCCCATTCGACCTTGCCGCCAGCCGTACCGTTGCTCTCGCTCTTGGCTTCGCCGGCGAAGGGCTGCGGCACCACGGTGGCGCGCTCGCCAATTTCGGACGTAACGTAGTCCTTGAGGCCACCGGGGAAGTGGAACGTCTCTTCCTCGGGAATCTCGCCGCTCTTGGGCAGCAGGGACTTGTCGCATTTCCAGCGGATCTCGACGCCGCGGAACAGGTACGCCTTGGAGCGCACCATGCGGTAGAGCCGCTCTGGCACGAACGCCTGCTTGCCGAAGATTTCGTGATCGGGATGGAAGGTGACCGTCGTGCCGCGTCGGTTGGGGGCAGGGCCCGCCGACTTGAGTTTGGTCGTCGGCAGACCGCGCGAGAAAGTCTGCACCCACGCCTGCCGGTCGCGTGCGACCTCGACGATCAGCTCGTCGGACAGCGCATTGACGACCGAGACGCCGACGCCGTGCAGACCGCCCGAGGTGGCATAGACCTTGTTGTTGAACTTGCCGCCCGAGTGCAGCGTGGTGAGGATCACCTCGAGCGCCGACTTGTTCTTGAACTTCGGGTGCGGGTCGGTCGGAATGCCGCGGCCGTTGTCGCGAACCAGGATGCGGTTGCCGGCAAGCACTTCCAGCCAGATCGTATCGGCATGGCCTGCGACAGCTTCGTCCATCGAGTTGTCGAGCACCTCGGCGACGAGATGGTGCATGGCCCGTTCATCGGTGCCGCCGATGTACATGCCGGGGCGCTTGCGGACGGGTTCGAGCCCCTCCAGCACCTCGATATCGCGCGCGGTGTAGGAGTTTTCCTTGGCCGCGGCGGCACGCTTGCCGCCCCCCGACCGATCGAACAGATCGCCGTTCTTTGCCATGCCTGCTTCTTTGTTTCGCGGCCGCGGAAGGGGATCGCTTGATGGCCGGTAGCGCATGGGTATGGTAGCAAAATCGCCTGAAATCAACCATATCCGGTGGAGATTCGATGTCCGAAAGTCGCCGTGATCCGATCGTAAGGACCGTGCCACAGCCCGCCGATATGAACGGGAATGGCGATATTTTCGGCGGCTGGGTGCTGTCGCAGATGGATGTTGCAGGCGGCGCGCTGGCAGCTCGCAGGGCCAAGGGCAGGGTGGCGACGGTGGCGATCACCGCCATGACCTTCGTCCAGCCCATCAAAGTGGGAGATATGGTGTCGATCTATGGGGATGTCGTGAAGGTCGGCCGGAGCTCGATCACCATCGCGCTGGAAACCGTCGTGCACCGCCGCCACGACGAAACCGACCTGCGCGTCACCCACGGTACTTTCGTGTTCGTGGCGATCGACAACGAAGGCAAGCCGCGCCCGGTGCCGCAGGATGTGACGGCGTGAAGCGACTGCTCGCCCTGGCTCTTCCGCTCCTTGCCTTCCTGCTGCCGGCCGCCGCAATGGCGCATCCGCACCTCTGGGTGCAGCAGTTGGTCCGCGTGGTCGCCAAGGACGGCAAATACACCCATGTCGAGATCGAATGGCGGTTCGATCCCTTTTCGAGTGAAATCGAGATCCCGCTGATCGACGAGGACAAGGACGGCAAGTTTTCAGCCCGCGAGATCAAGCTCCTCTCGGACGACATGATGCCGGAACTGTCGAAGGTCGGGTTCATGAGCTGGATCAATACCGGCAAGAAGGACTTCCGCCCCTCCAAGGTGTCGCAGTTTTCAGCCCGCGTGGACGATCCGGCGAGCTTCACCTTGCCGGATTGGGACCGCTCGGCAGGGGACAATGCCGGTATGGCGATGCCGCCCAACAAGCGTGCCGACAATCCTGAGCCGCCGCGCAAGCAGGGTGCGCGCAATCTCGTCTACGTCATGCGGTTCGCCTTGCCCGAGCCCAGCAAGACCGTTTCGATTGCGACCTTCGATCCCGATGACTTCATTCGCATCGAAGTCGACAAGGCTTCGATCCCGGCCGGCTGCATGCTGGCCAAGCACCCGACCTACAAGGCCGAGTTCATACGAGGCTATCCCGTGTTTGCCGATCTCGTGACATGCCAGCTCCCATGAAGTCTGCCGCTTTGCGCTCGCCGTTCCTGTGGGTCGGCCTGCTGCTACTCGCCGCCCTGATCGGCGCCCTGGTGTTCAGCGACAGTGTCGCAGACCTCGCGCGTTATTCGGCGGAGTACCAGCGCCGCATTCAGCAGGTGCTCTCCGGCTCGTTGCGCGACATCAAGTCGGGGACGGGCTCCTTCGCCATCTGGACCCTGGCGACGGTCTGCTTCGGCTATGGCGTCGTGCACACGCTAGGACCGGGCCACGGCAAGGCCGTCGTGGTGGCCTACTTCCTGGACAGCAGCAAGCCACGCGCATGGATCGAAGGCATTTTTGCCGGTGCCTGGATTGCCTTCACTCATACGCTGGCGGCGCTGCTCCTCGCAGGAGCACTCAAACTCTCCTCGACGGTTGGACTGCTCGGCGCCCTGCGCGAGGTGCGCAACGTCGAGACTGTGTCCTACGTACTGATCTTGCTGATTGGCATCTGGCGCCTGTGGGCCGGTATCACTGGCCGGCTGCATGAACATGCGCATGGAGACCATGACCACGGGCACGGGCACGGGCACGGGCACGGGCATGGGAATGGCCACGATCATGGACACCACCATCACCACGATCATGGCGGCCATGACCATCATCATGGCCACGAAGCGCCGCAGCGGCCGATTGCCGGCTGGCTGCTGCTGACAGCAGCGGGCATAGCGCCCTGCGCCGGTGCGCTGGTAGTGATCCTGCTGTCGATCGCCTTGGACGTGATTTGGGCTGGCGTGGTCGGCGTGATTGCGATCGCCCTCGGCATGGCGATCACTCTGGCCGGCATCGGCATGGCGTCGATGGTCGCACATCGGCTGATCATCGTCGACGGCCGTTCCCAGGAGATCGGCCGCTTCACGGCGATTGCGGCGTCCCTGATCGTGATCGCGACGGCGGGTACACTGCTTCTGGGCTCCCTCGAACGCTTCCTGCGCTGAGGCCAGAGGTGGCCACGAGCGGGGCGCCCAGCCGATCATCGCGGCCGCTGCTTGGCGTGCTCTTCATGTGCACCGCCTGCGCCCTGTTTCCTGTCATGAACGGGATCGTGAAGCTGCTTGCGGCGACTTACGAACCGCAGCAGATCGTCTGGTTTCGCATCGTCTCGCATCTCGTCCTGGTCGCGGCAGTCTTCATGCCGCGTATGGGACTTGGCCTTCTGCGCACGCGGCGCATCGGGACGCAGTTCGTGAGCTCGATCATGATGCTGCTTTCGACCCTGTTCTTCTTCTCGGCAGTGAAGTCGATCCCGGTCGCCGAAGCGATCTCGGTCACCTTCGTGGCGCCGCTGGCCGTGGTCCTGCTGGCTTGGCCAATGCTGGGGGAGCGCATCACGCTGTTTCGGCTGGCCGCCGTCATCGTGGGGTTCAGTGGCGTGCTGATCGTCATCCGGCCCGGAAGTGCCGTCTTTCAGTGGGCCTCGTTGCTGCTGCTGTGCAGCGCCATTTGCTACGCGGTCTATCAGATCCTCATCCGGCGGCTGGCCGGCACCGACCATCCCGCAACGTCGATCTTCTACAGCGTGCTGCTGGGCGCCATCATCATGTCGATCTGGCTGCCTTTCGTCTGGAAGATGCCGCTCTCGTGGAATGATTGGGCACTGCTGTGCTCGCTAGGCGTTTTCGGCGCGCTGGGGCACTACTGCGTGGCCAAGGCGATGACCTATGCTTCGGCGAATTTCGTGGCGCCGTTCAATTATACGCAGATGATCGGCTCGGTGATCGTCGGCTACCTCATGTTTTCCGAAGTTCCCGACTTCTACACCTGGCTGGGAACGGCCGTGATCATCGGCGCCGGCCTCATGGTCGGCTGGCAGAGCCGCAGGACCCAGAAGGCCTGAGCAATTCTCAGAAACCACGAGGAGGAAACATGCCGTATCTCGTCGCCGCCGACCTTCCGGCCGAGCCTGCCGGCCTCCGTTTCCGCACACTCCTCGACCGACCGCAGATCCTGCGCATGCCCGGCACCCACAACGGCATCGCGGCCCTTCAGGCGGCACGGGCTGGCTTCGAGGCGCTCTATCTCTCCGGTGCGGCCATGTCGTCGTCCATGGGCTTGCCCGATCTCGGCGTGATCACGATCGACGAGGTCTGCTTCTTCATCCGTCAGGTCGCACGTGCGTCGGAACTGCCGGTGCTGGTCGATGGCGATACCGGCTATGGCGAAGCGCTGAACGCCATGCACATGGTGCGGTCTTTCGAGGAGGCGGGGGCGGGCGCCGTTCATATCGAGGATCAGATCCTTCCCAAGAAATGCGGTCACCTGAATAACAAGAAGCTTGCGGATGCCCATGACATGGCGGCCAAGGTCGCTGCCGCCGCCAAGGCGCGACGCAATCTCGTGATCATTGCCCGCACCGATGCCGCCGCCAGCGAAGGCATCGACGGCGCAGTGGCCCGGGCGCGGCTCTACCTGCAGGCCGGCGCCGATGCGATCTTTCCCGAGGCATTGACCACTGCCGAGATGTTCCGCGCCTTCGCCAACGCCATGCCCGGCGTGAAGCTGCTGGCCAACATGACCGAGTTCGGGCGCACGCCGTTCTTCACGGCGAGCGAGTTCGAGGCGATGGGCTACCAAATGGTGATCTGGCCGGTGTCGGCGCTGCGGGCCGCCAACAAAGCACAGGAGCGGGTGTTCGCTGCGCTCCAGAGAGATGGCGGTACGCAGAAGGTCGTGGACCAGATGCAGACTCGCCAAGAGCTCTACGACACCATCGGCTACCACGAGTACGAAGCGCTCGACGCCTCGATCGTGAAGACGGTCGTGCCCCAGGGCATGCCGCAGCGAGATTAAGTGCCGTATCGCTGGGAGAACTAGGGAAGTCCGTAATACAGACTTCTTCATCTCATTGCTGTTCCGATGAAGTTGCAGCCCATTAGCTGTCGTGGTCAGCCATGGCGGGGCTGTCTGAAAAGGAAGAACTCGCAAGCAAGGGATGGAGACTGAAATGCCCCAGACTGCTGCCGTTGTGCAGGATGCCGTTTCGGAGATTCACACGCCGCAGGCCTGGTACGGTCCGGAGCAGGCGAAGCTTACCGACTGGCGCCATGAGCTGACCGACTCCGACCGCCAGGAGCTGCGGGCGGCGCTCGACGTGGCGCGCAAGAGCGGGTTGCCGCTGCAGGAGCTTGGCCGAGAACAGTTTCCGCTCACCGGGTTGGCGGGCCGGCTCGCCCGCCTGCGCCGAGAAACCCTCGATGGGCGGGGGTTCTTTCTGCTGCGCGGCCTGCCGGTGGCCGAATACTCGCCCTGGGAAAGCGCCGCTGCCTTCTGGGGGATCGGGCTCTATCTCGGCGAAGCGGTCTCGCAGAACGGCAAGGGCCATGTGCTGGGGCATGTCGCCAATCTTGGCCTGGACTATGCCGACCCCGAGGTGCGCGGCTACCAGACCAGTGCCAGGCTGAACTTTCACACGGATTCTTCGGACCTGGTGGGGCTGCTCTGCCTGCAGACGCCGCAGTCCGGAGGCCTGTCGAGCATCGCGAGTTCGACGACCGTGTGGAATGAGATGCTTCGCCGGCGCCCCGATCTCGCGCAGGCACTCCTCGATCCCGTCTACTACACGCGCTGGGGCGAGATCGGCAGCGGCTTGAAGCCGTACTACGGCGTGCCGGTCTTCTCGGCCTGCGACGGTCACATGGTCACCCGCTATGTGCGCAGCTCCATCCGCAAGGCACAGCTCATGCCGGAAGTGCCGCGGCTGACTCCGCTCCAGGAGGAGGCGCTCGACTTCTTCGACAGCCTGACCAACGCCCCGACGATCCATCTCTCGATGGAATTCCGCCCCGGCGACATCCAGATGCTGTGCAACCACTGGATCCTGCATTCGCGAACCTCCTATGTGGACTGGCCGGAGCCCGAGAGACGGCGTCACCTGCTTCGACTGTGGCTGGCCTGCGAGGACGGACCGGCTCTGCCCGACAGCTTCACCAGCAGCGTGCGCGGCGCGACGCGCAGCGGCCGTCCGGGCGGAATCGAGGTGCCGGGTGTACCACTCTCCGCTCCGCTTGAAGCCTGCTGAGGAACGCAATGAGGCTTCTTCCTCTTCTTCTCGCGACTCTGTGCGTCGCGCTTGCCGCCCTTGGAAATCCGGCTCTTGCCAAATGGCCCGAGCAACCGATTCGTATCGTCGTGCCCTATCCAGCGGGCGGCGGCGTCGACGTCATGATGCGTGTGCTGGCGCCGATCATGAGCGAGCGGCTCGGGCAACCGGTGATAATCGATAATCGCGCGGGCGCGAACGCCAACATCGGCACGGCAATTGTCGGTACTGCGAAGCCAGATGGCTACACGCTCCTGGCCAGCGCGACGTACCTCACGGTCAACCCGCTCATCGAGACGGGACTGGCCTGGAAGCCATCGGAATTCACGCCGGTTGCGGGCCTGACGCGCACCTACAATCTTTTCATGGCGAATGGCACGTCGCCCTGGAAAAATCTTGGCGACTTCGTCACCGCGGCCCGCGCTCAGCCGGGGTTGGCCATCGCTCCCGGGGGCACAGGATCGCCTCAGTCGATGGCACACCGGATGCTGCGAGTCCGTGCCGGCCTGCAGTTCACCGAGATTCCCTATCGTGGCACACCGCCGCTCCTGGTGGATCTTGGCAACGGCACGCTCGCCATGGGGGTCGCGCCACTGGCGGCTGTGCTGGGCATGCTGGAAAGCGGAAAGTTGAAGGCGCTGGCCGTCGCCAGCGAGCAGCGTTCGCAGCTTCTTCCCGATGTACAGACGACGGGCGAGGCGGGCTATCCCGACGTGATCGCGGAGAGCTGGTATGGGCTGCATGCCCCGGCGGGCACGCCGCCCGCTGTCGTGCAGGCTCTCGCTGAAGCAGCCCGCGTTGCGACATCCGATCCGAAGGCGCAGGCCATTGCCCTGAAGGCCGGCGGCGAAACTGCCTTCCTCGACACACGCGACTTCGAGGCGTTTCTCGTGCGCGATCGGCAACGCTGGGAACGGATCGTTGCCGAGGTGAACAAGGAACAATAGACGAAGACGCTCCCTTAGAGTTCGGGAGCAAACAGCTAAAGCCCCAGGGCGGACAGGTCGGGCGCGCGGCGATGGAAGTCCGTCGCGTCCTGGAAGGCTTTGCCCAGGCGCAGCACATCGCGTTCCGCGAAGGGCTTGCCGACGATCTGGATGCCAACCGGAAGCCCGCCGGAGAGTCCTGACGGCATGGCGAGGCTGCAATGACCGAGATAGTTGGCGGGCCGGGTCAGGTAGCCCGGGATCGGTGATGTCTCGTCGACCTCCGAGACCGGAATTGCCGGGATCGCCATCGTCGGCAGCAGGATCGCATCGTACACGGCGAACCATTCGCTGAAGGCACGCCGACGCGCCACCAAGGCACGCTGCTCCTCGGCATAGGCGCCGGCCAACAAGGCCTTTGCCGCCTGGGCGCGAGCACGCACGCCGGGACCGATTGGCATCGACATGTCCTCGATGTAGTCGCGATGCAGCGAATAGGCTTCGGACGCGATCAGGGTGCCGGCCGGGCGTGACAGATCGAAATACCAGTCAGGCAGGCGCACGGCCTCAACCGTAGCTCCCAGGCTCTCGAAAGTGCGTGCCGCAGCCTGCCAGGCCTTGGTCACATCGGCGTGCATGAAGTTCGGAAGCTGCTTTGTATCCGGCATGGCGATGCGCATGCCCTCGATCGAGCCGGGCCGTACGGCCTCGGTGAAATCTTCGAGCGGCTGGCCGAGCGTCGTCGGGTCGCGCGAGTCAGGGGCGGCCAGCGCATTCAGGAGGAGGGCGCAGTCTTCCACCGAGCGGGCCATCGGACCAATCGAGTCGAACGACCAGCTCAGCAGCATCGTACCCGAGAGGCCGATGCGGCCGAAGGTGACCTTGAGACCGACGAGGCCGTTGAAGGCAGAAGGAATGCGCACCGAGCCGCCCGTATCGCTGCCGATGCCCGCTGGCGTCAGACGGGCAGCCACCGCGACGCCGGTGCCACTCGACGAACCGCCGGGCACGCGATGGGTTTCGAGGTCCCAGGGATTCCAAGGCGCGCCCATCAGTGGATTCGTACCCCAGCCGCCGAAAGCGAATTCGACCATGTGCAGCTTGCCGAGAGGTACCATGCCGGCAGCCGTCAATCGCTCGACGGTGTTGGAGGTCACGTTGGCGATGCGCCCCCCGAACATCTTGGAGCCACCGGTGCCGACGCGGCCGGCGATGTCGCAGAGATCCTTGTAGGCAACCGGCAGTCCATGCAGCGGCCCGAGCGGGAAGCCGGAGGTGCGCGCGGTATCGGCAGCGTCCGCGAGTGCGCGCGCTTCCTTGGCATAGACCTCGGTGAAGGCATGCAGCTTGCTGTCGGCTTTGGCGATGCGCGCCAGGAGAGCATCGACAACTTCACGGGACGAGAAACGCTTCGCAGCGAGGCCCACGGAGAGTTCCGTGAGCGTTAGGTCGTGGAGGTTGCTCATCAGTAGGTCGCCCGGCCGCCGGAAAGATCGAAGGTCGAACCCGTTGCAAACGTGCAGAGCGGGGAGGCGAGCCAGGCGACCATTTCGGCCACTTCCTCGACTTCACCAAAGCGGTTCATCGGAATCTTGGAAAGCATGTACTGGATGTGCTGCTCGGTCATCTGGCTGAATAACTCCGTCTTCACGACCGCCGGTGCCACGCAGTTCACCAGCACGCCCGTCGTCGCAAGTTCCTTGCCAAGCGATTTGGTGAGGCCGATCACACCGGCCTTCGACGCGGAATAGGCCGAAGCGTTTGGATTGCCTTCCTTGCCGGCAACCGAGGCAATGTTGACGATGCGCCCCCAGCCGCGCTTGGACATGCCGCTTGCGACGGCACGGTTGCACAGGAAGACGCCGGTGAGATTGATGTCGATCACCTGCCTCCAGGCATCGACGGGATAATTCACGACTGTTGTGTTGGGCCCAGTGATGCCCGCGCTGGCCACCAGAATATCGGGGGCGGCGAGGTCCTTCTCGGTAGCGGCGAGTGCATTGGCGATCGACTCCTCGCTCGTGACGTCGACGGAAACCGCGATCGCTCCCTTGAGCGCAGCGGCCGATTGCCTGGCCCGTTCGAGGTCACGATCCCACAGGGCGACCCGGCCACCGCCGGCCGTAATTTTCGCAGCGCAGGCCAGCCCGATCCCCCGCGCACCGCCGGTCACGATCGCGGCGCGTCCCTTGAATGACTCAGGCTCCATGCGTTTCCTCCAAATGCTTGAATTATCTTGCTATTCCTACCATATCGGGGCACCGCTCCATCCGCTACACTAGCGCTTCAGCGCCCTCCGAGTTTCGGGAGTTTCATGCCTTCGCCCATTCCGGCGTCGATTGACGCCACTGTCGAACTTCTGAAAGGCGGCGACTACATCGCCGATCGCAGCCTTGCCACCGTCCTCTATCTCGCCCTCAAGCTCGGCCGACCGCTGTTCTGCGAAGGCGAGGCGGGCGTCGGTAAGACGGAGATTGCCAAGGTCCTCTCCAAGACCCTGAACCGGCCGCTGATCCGGCTCCAATGCTATGAAGGCCTCGACGTGGCCTCGGCCGTGTACGAGTGGAACTATGCGCGCCAGATGATCGAGATTCGCCTGGCGGAGGCGCAGGGCGTCCACGACCGCGGCGAGATTGCCGCCGACATCTTCGACGAGAAGTTCCTGATCCGCCGTCCGCTCCTCGAGGCGCTGCAGCCGCACGCCGAAGGCGCGCCGATCCTGCTGATCGACGAACTCGACCGCACCGACGAGCCGTTCGAAGCCTACCTGCTCGAAGTGCTGTCCGACTTCCAGGTGACTATTCCCGAGCTCGGCACGGTGAAGGCGGCGGAGACGCCGATCGTGATCATCACGTCGAACCGGACGCGCGAAATCCATGACGCGCTGAAGCGCCGTTGCTTCTACCACTGGGTCGACTATCCCGATCTCAAGCGCGAGCTCGAGATTTTGCAGGTCAAGGCGCCGGGCAGCTCGGAGCGGTTGTCGCGCCAGGTCGTGGGCTTCGTCCAGGAGCTGCGCAAGCTCGACCTGTTCAAGGCACCGGGCGTCGCGGAATCAATCGACTGGGCCACGGCACTCTCGGAGCTGAACGCCCTCGACCTCGATCCCAAGACGATCAACGACACGCTGGGCGTACTGCTGAAATACCAGGACGACATCCAGCGCCTGCAGGGCTCGGAAGCGGCCGAAATCCTGCGTCAGGTGAAGTCGGACATCGCCGCCCAGCCACTGGGCTGAGCGGCGCGCGATGGACGCGCTCCCCGAGCCGACGGCGTCGCCGCAACCGCGCGGCGGTAAGCTTGCCACGAACATCGTGCACTTCGCGCGGACCTTGCGTACAGCCGGGCTGCGGGTCGGGCCTGGACAGATACTGCGCGCCATCGAGGCGGTGGAAGCGGCAGGCCTGCAAAAGCGCGACGACTTCTACTGGACGCTCCATTCGGTATTCGTGAATCGCCGCGACCAGCGCGAGATCTTCGACCAGGCATTCCACGTCTACTGGCGCAATCCGCGTCTCCTCGAAAAGATGATGGAGATGCTCCTGCCGCAGGTCGGCGTTCCGGCCGAGCAGGATCAGCGCAAACAGCTCAGCCGCCGCCTGCAGGACGCCCTGCAGCCCGGCAAGGGCGAGGCGCCGGAGCAGGCGGACGAACCGCCGGAAGTCGAGGTCGAGGCGACCTTCACGGTCTCGGACCGCGAAGTGCTGCAGCATCGTGACTTCGAGCAGATGTCACAGGCCGAGATCGACGAAGCCTTGCGCGCCGTTGCCCGAATGCGCCTGCCGGTGCCGGAGCGCAAGACGCGGCGCTACCAGCCCGCGCGGCGGGGGCCACGAGTTGATTTCCGGGCTTCGCTGCGGCGTGCGCTGCGGCCGGAGGGCCTGACCGAACTGCGCAAGCGCGAACCGCGCCGCCGGCCGCCACCGCTGGTCATCCTGTGCGACATCTCCGGGTCGATGGCCCGTTACACGCGCATGTTCCTGCATTTCATGCACGCCATCACCAACGACCGCGACCGCGTTTATTGCTTCACCTTCGGCACTCGGCTCTCGAACGTGACGCGTGCCTTGCGCAACCGCGACGTCGACATCGCCCTGCAGAAGGCGTCGGCCCAGGTCGAGGATTGGTCGGGCGGTACCCGCATTGGTCTGGCCCTGCACGAGTTCAACAACAAATGGTCGCGCCGCGTCCTGGGGCAGGGCGCCGTGGTCCTGCTGATCACCGATGGGCTGGATCGCGAGGGCGCGGCGGGCTTGGGTGAGGAAATGGAACGTCTCCATAAATCCTGCTCACGTCTGATCTGGCTCAACCCGCTCTTGCGGTACGGCGCCTACGAGCCCAAATCTCAAGGCAACAAAGCCATGTTGCCGCATGTCGACGAGTTCCGGCCGGTGCACAATCTGGAAAGCCTGGCGGGGCTGATTGCCGCTCTGGGTAAGCAGGTCACCGGAGCCGACAGACGTCTCGCGGGATGGCAGACCGAACTTCGCAAGGAGTAGATCATGAGCGACGCACTCGATGTCCTGGATCAGGTCGGCAAGTGGAAGGCGGGCGGCAAGGGTGTCGCCATCGCCACAGTGATCACTACCTGGGGCTCTTCGCCTCGTCCGGTCGGTAGCCAGCTCGGCGTCGACGACACGGGCGCGATGGTGGGCTCGGTGTCCGGCGGCTGCATCGAAGGCGCCGTCGTGAAGGAAGCGCTGGCGGCCATCGCCGACGGCAAGCCACGGCTGCTGGATTTCGGCGTTTCCGACGAGCAGGCCTGGGATGTCGGGCTGGCGTGTGGTGGCAAGGTGCAGGTCTTCGTCGAGAAGGTGAACTGAACCATGAAGGCTGAGACCCTGGCGGCGCTCCAGGAAGCGCGCAACAAGCGGCATGCCCTGGCACTGGCCACGCGGCTCAGCGACGCTGCCGAAACCCTGATCTATCGGGACAAGGCACTGGGCGAGCAGGCGAGCGACGAGACGCTGCTGTCGGCAGCTCGGCGGGCTCTCGAGATCGGCCGCAGCGAAACCGTCGATGTCGGCGGCCAGCGCATCTTCCTGAATGTCTACGTGCCGCCGCCGCGATTGATCATTGTCGGCGCCGTCCACATTGCGCAGTCGCTGGCGCCCATGGCGTCGCTGCTCGACTTCGATGTCACCGTCGTCGATCCGCGCCGCGCCTTCGCCACCGACAGTCGCTTCCCCGGCGTGAAGGTAATGCAAGAGTGGGCCGACGAAGCCTTCGAGAAGATGGGCCTGGACCGATCGACGGCCGTCGTCACCCTGACGCACGATCCCAAGCTCGATGATCCCGCGCTCGAATACGCGCTGAACTCGGATGTCTTCTACATTGGCGCACTCGGCAGCCGGAAGACCCACGCCAAGCGCAAGGAGCGGCTGGCCGAAGCTGGGATCACGGAGGAGCAGTTCACGCGCGTCCACGGTCCGGTCGGACTCAACATCGGCGCCAAGTCGCCGGCCGAGATCGCCATCTCCATCCTGGGCCAGATCGTCGAAGTGCGCGCACGCCGCCTCGAAGCCCTGTCCGCGCCGAAGGTCGCTGCAGCGTGAGATTCGGCGAGACTCCCATCGACGAGGCAACAGGCGCCATTCTGGCGCATAGCTGGCGCGCGAACGGCGTGAACTTTGCGAAAGGGCGTGTGCTCTCGGCCGACGACGTGGCCAAGCTGAAGGCCGTAGGTGCGGCAATGATCGTCGCGGCCAGGCTCGACGAAGAGGATATTCACGAAGACGAAGCGGCAGCCAGCGTAGCTAAGGTTCTGGCGGGTGGGGGCATCGACGTCACGGCGCCCTTTACCGGCCGCTGCAATCATTTCGCCCGCGAAGCCGGTCTCGCCGTCGTCGATCATGAGCGAATCGACGAACTGAACGAACTCGACGAATCGGTAACTGTGGCGACCCTCCCGCCGTTCGCCCGGGTCGAGCCACGCCAGATGGTGGCGACCGTCAAGATCATCCCTTATGCCGCGCCGCGGACCGCCGTTGCCCGTGCCATCGGCGTCGCCAAGTCGGCCAATCGCCCCTTGATATCGGTGGCACCGTTCCAGTCGATGCGGGTCGGTCTGGTCCAGACGAGGCTGCCGGGCACGCGTGACAAGGTTTTG
>CALROF020000149.1:0-15774 GCA_943369775.1 Reyranella massiliensis 521 | reverse complement strand
AATCCCGGCCAGCGCCACGACCACGCGCGTTCCGAGGCCAAGCGGCCGCCACAGATGGCCTTGGGCGGCGATGGCGAGCGCCAGGATGCCGCCGGCAGCACCGAGCGTGACCCAAGGAATCCAGACCCAGCTCATGTCCTTCGGCAGCTCCAGAAGGAGGCCGATGCCTATTGGATCCAGCACGAAGATGAACGGCACCAGGAAGGCCGGCAGTGCGTACTTCCAGCTCTGCAGGGTGGTGACGTAGGGGTCGGCGCGGGTAAGCGTTGCCGCCGCGAAGGGCGCCAGCGCCGTCGGCGGCGACACTTCCGAAAGTACCGCGTAGTAGAAGATGAACATGTGCGCGGCATAGTCGGGGATGCCGAGCTTGATCAGCGCCGGCGCCGCGATCACGGCGCACATGATGTAGGACGCCGTCACGGGCACGGCGAGACCGACCACCCAGACGATCAGCGCCGTGTACATCGCAGTCCAGAAGACCGAGCCGCCGGCGAGGTCAATCACAATCGACGAGAACTTGAGCGCCAGGCCCGTCTTGGTGATGACGCCGACGATGATGCCAGCGCAGGCGCAAGTGGCGGCGACACCCAGCGCCTGGATCGAACCGTCGGCCAGAGCGCGGAACAACTTGCTGGGCCACAGCGCGGTATCGCTGCGTAGGTAGCTCACCAGGATGGCCAGCAGGATCGACCAGAACACCGCATAGGTCGCCGAGAAGCCCCAGATCATCAGGACGACGACGGAAATCAGCGACGTGAAATGAAAGCCGTAGCGGGTCAGCAGCTGGCCCATGGACATGTCGATGGCCGGATCGACGGCGCGCAGTCCGTACTTGCGCGCATCGATCTCGGTCATCACCAGCAGGCCGAAGTAGTAGAGGCAGGTGGGGATGAGGGCCATCCGCACGATGTCGAGGTACGACATCTTCAGATATTCGGCGATCAGGAACGCTGCGGCGCCCAGGACCGGCGGCGACAGGATCGCGCCGAGACCGCCAGCCGCCAGCAGGCCGCCGGCCGCCGACTTGCCGTAGCCCGCCTCCTTCATGATCGGCCACGCCACGGTACCGATGGTGACGGTGGTCGCCACGCCGGAGCCCGAGGGACCGCCCAGCAGGAACGATGAAAGCACGACCGCACGGCCTGCCGCGTTCGGCTGGCCCTTCATGGCGCGCAGCGAAAAGTCGATGAAGAAGCGCCCGGCGCCGGACGCCTGCAGGATTGCACCGAAGATGGTGAACAGCACGATCAGGGTCGCCGAAACGTCGATCGCCGAGCCGAAGATGCCGTTCAGCGTCATGTAGAGCTCGGCGATCATGTCGGACAGCGGATAGCCTTTGTGCGTCCACGGAGCCGGCAGGTAGTTGCCCCACAGCGCGTAGGCGAGGAACAGCATCGACAGGATCGGCATGATCCAGCCGGTGGCGCGCCGCGTCGATTCGAGCACCAACAGGATCAGCAGGCCGCCGATGATCAGATCGGTGGGCGTGGGCGAGACATAACGGTCGAGGAAGTCGTCGGACGCGCTGAGATCGGTCCAGGTACCGCCTGTCATCATGTACCAGATGACGACGATCACCAGGCCGGCAGCCACGATATCCCAGGGGGCAATCCTGTTGCGCCAGCTCTTCACCGCTGGGAACAGCAGGAAGACCAGGGACAGGGCGAAAGCGACATGGATCTCGCGCAGGGACTGCGTGTCGACGGTCGAAGCTGCCGCATAGAGGTGGAACAGGGTCATCAGGAACGCGATGAAGGTGAGTACCTTGCCCCACCAGCCCACGAACTTGTTGATCGCCCCATCTTCCTGCTCGATGAGTTCCTCGACTTTGCGTCGTTCCTCGTCGCTCAGCAGCTCGGCTTGGACCGTCATGTCGCTTCCACCCCAAATGGAAACGGGGCCCCCATGGTCTGGGAGCCCCGCTCAGTATCGATCGCGTTACGAGAGCTTGATGCCCTTCTCGTTGAAGAATTTGAGCGCGCCCGGATGGAAGGGCACCGACGAATTGGCTTCCTTCTGGTTCTCGGGCGTCATGTCGGTCGAGGCCTTGTGGGTGGCCACGAGATCGCCGTGGTTGTCCCACAGGGTCTTGATGATGGTGTAGGCCTGATCGTCCTTCATCGAGGCCGGCACGACCAGGATGTTCCAGATGGCGATGACCGGCACCGCGGCATCCTGGTTCGGATAGGCCTTGGCCTTGATCTCGCTCGCCGCGAAGACCGGGCCGTACTTCTTGTTGAGGGCTGGCACCAGGTCGGCCGTCGGGATCAGCTTGATCTTGACGCCTTGCGTGGCCGCGAGATCGGTGATCGCCGCGACCGGCGGGCCGCCGTTGAAGAAGTAGCCGTCGAGCTTGCCGTCCTTCATGGCGTTGGTGCTCTCGGCCGGCGACAAGCGCTCACGCTTGATGTCGGAGAGCTTGAGGCCGAGTTCATCGATGATGCGCAGGGCCATGACTTCCGAGCCACTGACCGGTGCGCTGGTCGAAATGCGCTTGCCCTTGATGTCGGAGAGCTTGTTGATGCCCGTCCCTTCCATGGTCACGAAGTGCACCAGGTTCGGATAGACGACGCAGAGCGTGCGCGACTCAACGGGCTTGCCGACGAACTTGTCGAGGCCCTTGATGGCGTCGTAGGCCGTGTCGCACTGGGTCAGCGCCATCTGCGCCTTGCCATCACGAATCATATGCATGTTGGCGACCGAGCCAGCCGTCGCTTCGGCGGTAACCGCCCAGCCCGGCACCTTCTTGCTCAGGATGTTCGCCATCGCACCGCCCAGCGGATAATAGACGGCGCCCGTGGTACCCGTGGCGATCGAGAACTGAGCCTGCGCCGCGGCGGGAAGAGCCCAGCCCGCAGTGAGACCCAGCGCGCCGGCAGCCGATCCGGCGGCCACAAATTGACGTCGTTTCATTAATTTCCTCCTGTTTGCCCAACTCCCCAGTGCGGGCGGAACAAACCACGCCTGCTGCAGCGAGGCAACATTCGGTCATTGTGTTAAAAGGCCACTGCGGTCGCAGTTTCGTTTGCGGTCAGCGGGGAGAACATGAGAATCGCTGCAATTCTGGTGATTTTTGCCGTCTTGTGCGGCGCAACCGAACTCGCGGCCCAGCAGCGCCGGGCGGGTCCGCCGGGTTTTCAGGTCTGCAACCAGACAGCCAGCGAAATCGAAGTCGCCAAAGCCGTGAACACTGGCGCCACCGAAAACGGCCAGCGGATCATCATTTCCGAGGGATGGTACAAACTTCCGCCCGGCGCTTGCACGATGCTGTGGCAGGCGCCGCTCAGATACCTCTCCTACCTCGTCTATGCGCAGGACAAACGGTCCGGCCGGGAATGGGGCGGCACGGTCCCGCTCTGCATCAGCCCCCAGGCCTTCACCATCCGTTCCGATACGTGTGGGTCGGGCTACGAACGCCGCATGTTCACTCAGGTGAACATGGGCAACGAACGGACGTCATGGACGCACGTTTTCCACCCGTAGCTAAGGCGCTGGTTGATCGAGAAGCCGCCCCAGCGCGTCGACCACCTCGGCCGACTGGAACGGCTTGTCGAAGAACGGGCGGTCGCTGTGCCTGAGCGGCATCAGGGCGGCTGACCGCCCCGAGGCAAAGACAAAGGGAATGCGGAGGGCGGCCAGGGCATCGGCCACCGCAAAGACCAGCTCGTTGTTCTTCAGCCGGATGTCGAGGACCGCGGCATCAATGGCCTGATCGGCCATTGCGGCAAAGGCTGCGCTTACAGATACCGCTGGCCCGGCAATGCTGGCGCCGACATGCGTCAGCGCCATCCGCAAATCCAGACCAATTGCCGGATCGTCCTCGACGACCAGCACGGTACGTCCTTCCAGGCTACCCAACCTCGACCTCTCTATCGCGACGCCGTTCCATAACGAACGAGGCGGAACATGGCTGCATCGTGGTGCAGAGGAGAGTTCTTTGTGCCCGGCCGGCGCTTGAGCGCCCGAATCACACCGCTTGAAAGGGAACTCGCCCCCAAAAGGCACGTTGCTTGGCTGAACCAGTATCGAAGGAGCCGAGACAAATGCCGACCGCACAGATGCGGATCAGTGTCGAGGAGCAACGTCTCCTACGCGCCTTGTCCGTCGGACAAGTTGTAAAGCTGCCTTCTGCGCATCGGTTGCGCCTGGAATTGCTCGGCTTGCTGCGCGATGGCCCGACCGGTCCCAGGCTCACCACCTTGGGTCGTCGCCACGCGGAGGCTGCCCTGACCGATGACGAAACCAAGGGGAAGGTTGTGGACGCACCGGTCACTCCCGTGAAGCGGGATCGTCTGGGGCGCCGGCTGCCACACGGACGAGCCCTGCCCTTCTGATCCCGCGTCCCTTCAACCTTCGTCCCCACTGACGATGGATCATCTTATGAATCAAAGACGTGCCCTTCGCCCTACGTTCGCTACGGAACCGACTGACCCTCAGTCGTCGACTTACAGTCACACCGCTCCGATGACCGCCCAACCGGATACGCGAGACAATCACTACCGGGCCCCGAAGAACAACGAAGAACCAGCCTTAGTGACGTCCGTCTTCGAGCCTAGGAATCATTTTCTGGCGGCACTGCCTGCATCGGATCTCGCGATGGTGAGCAGCCTACTGTCTTTTCAGCGCCTGCCCCAGGGCCTGGTCCTGCAGGAGCCTGATCAGCGCATCGAACACGCCTATTTCGTGGAAAGCGGCATGATTTCGCTCGTCGCTTCCATGCAGGATGGCGCGGCGATCGAGACGGCAACGCTGGGCCGCGAGGCCATTCTCGGCGCGCTCGCTGCGTTCGGCAGCCATCGCGCGACAGCGCGGGCCATCGTGCAGATCGAAGCAACCGCATGGCGCCTGCCAGTCGCCGAATTGCGCAACGTCGTCGAACAGAGTCCGGCTCTGCGCAAGATGACGATGCTCAGCAGCGAATTGATGATGGCGCAGATGCAGCAGACCGCAGCTTGCAACGCCCTTCACACGGCAGAGCGCAGGCTGTGCCGCTGGATCGTCCAGGTGCAAGACCGTATCGGCGACGACGTGATTCGTCTCACGCACGACTTTCTCGCCCAGATGCTTGCCGTTCGCCGTCCGACAGTGAGCCTGATTGCCTATCAACTTCAGCAGGCCGGCATGATTCGCTACCAGCGCGGCCGCATTGTCGTTCTCGACCGTGACGCTCTGGAACGCAGCGCCTGCGAATGCGTCGGTGTCCTGCGGGAAAAGACGCTGAAAGTTATCAGCGAGGTCGGCTTCTAAACCAACAAATCGGCCGACATCACTCCTTCGGCCGGTTGGTGAAGCGGGCATTGCCGAGGCCAGTACCGATGGTGAGTACACCCCACCGGTCGACATCCTCCATATTCGGCACTTCGCTCAAGCCCTGCACCACGGCATCGTTGTGTATCAGCACCGTCGGCTGGTGGCCGTCGATACGTGGCAACCGCCCCGCCAACGCCGCATCGAGCCGGAAGCCTTCCTCTTCCCAGTTGCCCGGCAGATTCTGTCCGCCGTTCAGAATCGCGCCGTGCTGGTCGATCAGGCCGGGACAGCCGATGCCGACAAAAGGTGCCACCTTTAGCTTTGCGTTGGTCGCCCGCTCCATCAGATCGGTCACCATCTCCGCCAGGCGCTGTATCGCTTCCTCGCGACCGGGTTCATCGTCGCGATGTCGCCAATGCTGGAACTTCCATACGGCTGCCTTGGAAACATCGCCTTTGCGCATCTTGAGCTCGACGATGCCGACCCTGATGTTCGTGCCGCCGATATCGACCGCAGCGATGGCGTCGTGACCCGCAAGCATCCAGCTTGGCGCGAGCTGAACGGCGCCGATAAGCCCCGCTTCGTCGGGGTGGTTGGAGATGGGCCGCAACTCGACCGTCGTGCCTTCGCCAGCAAGGATGATCTGGGCACGCCCCATGGAGAGCTGACCGATGTGGCTGGAGCTCAAGCCGCCCCCGACGACGATGCGCTCGGTACCTTGCCAATCCTCGAGGCGCAGGAAGCGGCGCACGACGGTGGCTAGCTCATGGGCGAATTCTTCCACAGCGGTATGCACGAGACCCGCCGCGACGGTTTCGTCCCCGGCCAAGGCCTTGTCGAGTTTGGATTTGGAGATCTCGTCCGTCGGCGTATCGCCGAACGGGTCTTCACCTAGCGCACTCACGACGCGCTCGCGCCAGTCGTCGAGAATCGCCCGGAAGGCGCGTCCGCTGGCACGATCGCCGACGAAGCCTTCCGCGTCGCGCAGTTCCTCGTTGTAGGTATCGACCGTAACCGCAGGCAGGACGCGAGCGCCATGACTGAGGACGGCGGCGACGGCGGGATCATTTCCCTGGTCATCGAGCTGCCGGCTATCCACCTGATCACCTTCCCCTCGCGGCGATACGGGCCGCAGCAAAATAAGAACGAAACACGGCCGCCGGAGTTCCTTGCATTGATCTCTGATACAATGCCGGCCGTGATCGGCATCCCGCTCCGAACGACCCTGCTGCTGCTCGCCTTCGCTTCGGCGGCGGCGGCGCAAAACTCTCGGCCGATACCGGAACTCGGCACGCCGGGCAGTACCCTGCCGCCCCGCACCTTCCCTGGCGCTCCTCCCGCGCCGGGAGCGGCCGGCGCCAGCGACGAGATCAAAGATCCGACGACAGGCTGTGCCGTTGTGAACATGAACACCGAACCCAATGTCGGCATCACCTGGTCGGGCGACTGCGAACATGGCCTGGCGCAGGGTAAGGGCGTGCTGCAATGGAGCCGGGATGGCAAGCCGGCGGAGCGCTACGAGGGCGAGATGAAGGATGGGCTCTACGAGGGCACCGGCAAGATCACCTACGCCAACCGCGCGCGCTACGAGGGCGAATTCAAGGCCGGCGAGCGGGATGGCCGGGGGACGTACGTCTTTCCCGGCGGCGGTCGCTATACCGGCCCCTTCCGCGAAGGCCGCCCCAATGGCCAGGGCGCCTATGTGTGGCCCAACGGCAATCGCTACATCGGGGAGTTCAGGGACAACCAGCGCACCGGGCGCGGTACGCTGATGTTTGCCGACGGCGGCCGCTACGAAGGCGATTTCGTCAACGGCAAGATGCAGGGCCGCGGCCTGCGCGTCTGGAGCAACGGCACGCGCTACGAAGGCGATTGGTCGAACGATGTCGCCAACGGATATGGCAGGTGGGTGGGCGCCGACGGCCAGGTCTTCACGGGAGCCTGGGTGAACGGTTGCCACCGCGAGGGCAGCCGATGGGCAACGGTCGGCGTCAGCGCGCAGAGCTGCGGTTTCCAGTAACGGGCGACGGCCCTGTTTTCCCGCCCAGCCGATGACGGTAGGATAGCGGGATGCCCACCGCGTCCACCGCCCCAACCCTGATCATGGTGCAGTTCCTCGAATGGGTGGCCGCCCGGCCGCGCAGCCGCGAGGACGTGCTCGACGCCTGGCAAAGCTCCTGCCCACGCTTTCCGGTATGGGAAGATGCACGCGCCGAGGGCTTTGTCTGCCAGAAGGGCGGCGATCTGGGCGAACACAAGGTCGAGCTGACTCCGCTTGGCCGAGCGACCCTCGCGTCCAGGCTCGGCTAAAACGGCTCCCGCCTCCCAAGATTCATCTCCGACGCCTATAGTCCGCACATGACGCTGCAACGCGCTGCTCTGTGGGCGATCGTGATCGCCGCGACCATCTTCCTGCTGGTCTCCGGCCGTGGCCTATTGCTGCCAATCGTCCTGGGTATCGTGCTCTGGTACATGATCGACGCTTTGGCCGACACCTTCAGCCAGCCGCGTTTGGGCCGTTTTCGCCTGCCGCAGCCGGTGGCCCTGCTTGCCGCCGTGCTCATCATCGGCGGCTTGTTCTGGATCGTCGGCCGCACCATCGGCCGCAATGTCACCGCTGTTGTCGACGCGGTGCCTAACTACGAGAGCCGGCTCACCCGCCTGATCGAACAGGGCGCGCAACTGATCGGCATCGAGCAGGCGCCGACCCTTTCCGAATTGTTCGCGCGCGTAAGCCTCGCCGACACACTGGGCAGCGTGGCCACGGCCGCCGCCTCGGTCGTGAGTGTCGCCGGCCTGATCCTGATCTACACGCTGTTTCTGTTCGTCGAACAGATACACTTCCAGCGCAAGCTTGCTGCCGTCTTTCACGGTGATGGCCAGGAAGCGCGGGTTCGTGCCGTGCTCAACCGCATCGACCGGGAGATCCGCATCTACATCCGCATCAAGACGACGCTGGCGACGGTCACCTCCGCACTGGCCTATGTCGTGATGTCGTCGGTCGGCGTCGACTTCGCGGGCTTCTGGGCGGTGATGGTATTCTTTTTCTACTACATCCCCACCGTCGGCTCGATCCTGGCGATTATCGCACCGGCCCTGCTGACCCTGGTGCAGTTCGACAATTTGACGCCGTTTCTGATCGTGCTGCTCGTCTTCGGTACCATCCAGGTCGTTACGGCCAATGTCATCGAGCCGGCAATCATGGGCCGTTCGCTCAACCTCTCGCCACTGGTCGTGATCGTCTCCCTCGTCTTGTGGGGTACCATCTGGGGTGTCGTCGGCATGTTCCTCTGCGTCCCCATCATGGTGGTGGCATTGATCGTGTTGGCCCAGTTTGAAACCACGCGACCGGTTGCCGTATTGCTATCGGCTGATGGCCGCATTCCGGAGTCGAGCCAATGAAAGCCCTGGCATTGCTCCTGCTGCTGATCGCAGCCCCCGCCTTGGCACAGACCGGGGCGACGCAACCGTCCCCGACGCCGCCGACAGGTCCGACACCCCCGCCCGGCCTCGACGTGATGTATGCCTGTCCGGGCGGCCCGGACTTTTCCGCGCATTTCACTCGCGATGGCGATCTAGCTACCTTGCGCATGCCCGGCGAGCCCGACATCGAGCTGCCACGGCAAAACACCAACACCGGCTTCCTCTACACCGACGGCTACTATGAGCTGCGCGGCCGGGCGCGCGAGGCGACTCTCACGGCGGCCGGGCGTTCGATGCGCTGTCACGCCGCCGGCCGGCCGGGCGAGCCGCCACGCACGTTCAGCGGCCCCAGCAGCACGCTCACTCTGTTTCCCGACGGCACGTTCCGTCTGCGCGAGAAACGCGACGGCGTCGCCGAGCCGGTCCTCGACCTCGGACAATGGGCCCAGGAGGTCGATGGTGGCGTTCGCCTCGTGATTCGCGGCAGCGACACCTCTCGGCGCGCCTTCCGTGAGGTCGGAGTCGGCAAACTGGTCGACGACAAGGGCGCCGAGCTCACGCTGGCCGCCACGCCCGACCTCATCGACGGCAAGTTCCGACTGAGCGGACTCTATCGCGATGCACAGGACGGCGGCTTATTCTCCGAATGCTTCACCGGCCGCACCTATGGCGTTGCACCGGGCGGTGCCGAGCTCGACCTCGAGCGGGCCTGGATGCAGGCGACGCCGTCGCGCGAGACCAGCCTCTATGTCGAGGTGATCGGCAAGTTCACCGATCGCAACGGAGTAGAGATCGAGGAATTCGTGAACCTGAAACCCAACGGCACCTGCCCGCCCTTGCCGACGCGGGGCGCGGCCTTGCGCGACACGGAGTGGCGTCTGGTCGAGATCGATGGAGAAAAGGTCTCCTTCGACGACTGGCGGCGGCGTCCGACGTTGCGGCTGGACGACGACGGCAAGTTCTCGAGTTCGACCGGCTGCAACAGCCTCGGCGGTACCTATGAGCTCACCCCCAATGGACTGCGCTTCGTCGCCGGGCCGATGACACTGATGGCCTGCCCGCCTCCCGTCCAGACGATGGAGCGACGGTTTATCGACGCGCTCAATGTGGTGCGTTCTGCACAGATCGCGAGCACCGTCCTCGATCTCAACGACGACACCGGCAAGCGCCGCCTGCGCTTCGAGGCGCGCAGCCGCTAGTCAGGGCCCCGCTTCCGGGTCGGCTCGCAGGACCAGCATCCGGCCATCGTCGTCGATTGCGATGCGGAGAAACGCGACGCCGGACGGGGGCGCTCCAGCGTCCGCCTTGCCACCGAACTCACGGTCAATCTCGTCGAACAGGCGGATGTAGAGCTTCCATTCCGCCATTCCGGGCTCGATTGGCACACGCGCCAGCTCGTCCCAATCGAGGGCGCGAACGCCGCTCTGGACGACGCGTTCGACCGGCTTGTCCCGCACGAGCGTGGCCTCGAAACGACCGATCGTGGCAGTGCGGGCCTCCTTGTTGACCGGCCGGGCAATCACGGCCAGGCAGATCTGGTTCGGCGAATCCGGCGCGACGAACTCCACGGAACCTCCGTTCATGGTTTCGTCGGGGACATCGTCCACCCAGCCCAGCCGTTCCACGATCACGACGCGCCGCATCTCCACATCGAAGCGCCATCCCTGCGGGGGATCGAAGCAACGCCGGACGGTGCGCGTCTCGCCTGCCGGCGCACGCGCCAGGATCTCGGGCGAGACCTGTGTGTTGGTCTCGGGCTCGGTCGTGCGGATCCTTTGATCGAACGCGAAGGATCCGGGTCGGTCGGGCAGCACCGTGAAAAGGAGCTGGAACGTCACCGTGCGCGCTGCCTGGCGGACGGCCAGCGAACCTGTCGTGAAACGCGTTCGCGTGGCCTCGGTCGGAAAGACACTGCGCGGCACGGAAAAGCGCAGACGCTCCGGCGTGACGGTCGCCTCGCCGCGCCAGGCACCGATCGTCAGCACCGGGGCAGCACTGCGGCCTGCCCCCAGATGCAAGCCGACGACTTCGACCTCGACCGGCGGATCGTCGCCACTGGGAGCCGCGAACGGCGGCACATAGCGCGGCACTGCGGGCTGGGGCCCGCCCTCGGCACGGGCCCGACGCTGGTCGAGACGCAACTCCCCATCGGCCGCCGGCGGCACCGTCTGGCCCGGCGAGAGGTTGAGCTCGGCGGCTGCATGGCGCGGCGGCACGAAGCGAGGCGTATAGGAAAGCACGACAGGGCCATCCCCGGTGGCGGCGAAGCGCTCGACCTCGCCCATGGCCTGCGTGGCCACCTGCGCAACAGCCAATCGCGCGCCCTCGCCCGGGCGCTCCAGGGCGTCGCGCAAGGCAGCATTCAGGGCATCGAGCTCGGCAAAGGACTGACGCCTTTGCTCCGGCAGCCGAGCGAATGCACGCTCGCGATGAGCCTCCTCTCGGGCGATGAGCGTGTCGGAGAGCTGGCCGGCGACGCGTAGGGCCTGGAGAAGCTCGACCCGCGCGACGCCATCGGCACGCGCCTGCAGGGCAGCGCGTTCCGTACGCAAGGCTATCAGCTTTTCGCCCACCGTTGGGCCGGCGGTGGTCGCGTTCTCGTACAGCGGCCACAGGAGGCCAACGGCAAAAACCGCCACCAGGATCACGGCAGCGGCAATCCCACGCCATTTGCGCTGCGAATCGGTCCTGGTCGGGCCTGCCGTCATGCGGCGGTTTCTACCATGGCCGCCGGCAGAGGCACCGGCGGCGGATTGTCAGTAGGAAAAGAGCACCGGTAGTGGCGACGTCAGAATGAGATCGCGCGTGACGCCGCCGAAGATCATCTGGCGGAGACGGCTCTGCGTATAGGCGCCCTTCACGATCAGGTCCGCGCCCAGCGACTGAGCACGGTCGATGATCGTCTGGCCCGCCGACTTCGCACCAGCCTTCACATGCTGGCTCGTGACGTTGAGCCCGTGACTCCTCAGCGATTCGGCGATTTCGGCCGAGGTCGGTCCCGGCACCATCGCGCCCTCGACGCTCAACACTTCGATCGCCTCGGCACCTGCCATCACCGGCATGGCGAGCGAGATCGCCCGAGCGCTCTCGGTCGAACCGTTCCAGGCAAAGAGGATTCGCTTGCCGACCATGCCCGTCACGCCCGGCGGCACCACGAGAATCGGCCTCCCTGAGTCGAACAGCGCCGTCTCGAACACGCTCTCCGGCATCTTCGGCAAGGCGCCGGGCTGCGGCAGGACGATGAGATCGTAGGCACGACCGATCGTGCCGATCGCAGTCGGGCCGCTATCGTCGGCGCTACGCCATTCCGACGTAAGACCGGCGGCGCGCTGGTCAAACGCCTGCTTCACCGCAGCGACGCGCTGGCGTTCCTCGGCGTCTTCGGCGAGGCCGCCACCGATAGGAGCCCCCATGCCGGCATCGGCCCAGGCCATGCTCATCACGCCATACGACGGTGGTTCAAGACCTATCAGACGCGCCCCGAAAGTACGCGCAATTTTGGCAGCCAAATCGAATGCGGACGGATCTTCTGCCGTCCAGGCCATTGTCAGAATTGATTTCATGACACGCCTCCCTGTTGAGGAACGATAGCACGAGCGTCGCCGCCGCGCGCGCAGTGATGAAGTTGTTACAATTCCTGCGTTGAAACAGGGTTTGGCGTCAATATCCTGACTTCGAGAACTTATTCATCGAAGCAAGGGCACATTTCGCCCCTTCCGACGTTCGGCGCGATCGCCGCCGACGCGGGTCAAAGAAACTTTTTTCGTTGGAGATTCACTTGTTGCGCATTTTTAGTCGCCTGGTGAAGAGCGAAGAGGGCGTCACCGCCGTCGAATACACGCTCATCGCTTCGCTGATCGCCGTGGCCGCCATCGTCGCCATGAGCCACGTCGGCAACAAGGTCGATCAGCCCAGGACCACTGCCGTCCCTCAATCGATCAGCACAACCTGATCGACTTGCGGCGCCGGCAGCCCGCCGACGCCGCATCTTCTGCGTACTAGACGATCTTCGTAGCGGTCGGCACGATCCAGGCGAAACGGTCGGACAGTGCCGCGAGCGTGATCTTGTTGAGCACGTCAGCCGTCACGATACCGTCGCCCGTGGCGTCGGGCAGGTCGCGCGTCGCGACCGTATCGGCCGCAATCGTGCACATGTAGCCATGATCGGTTGCGGACCGTACCGTCGCTGAAACGCACATATGGGTCATGAAGCCACCCACCAGCAGGTTCTTGCGGCCTAGCGAGGTCAGGTGCTTGGCGAGGTCGGTGCCTGCGAAGGAATTGGGCAGTCCCTTGTCGATGATCGTCTCCCCCGACCGCGGCGTCAGGTCCTTCACGATCTCGTAGCCGGTCGACGACGGGTTGAACGCCTTGCCCTTCGATTGATGGCGAACGTGGATCACCGGTGCCCCTGCTGCCCGGGCCTTTTCCAACAATACGGCCAATGCCTCTACGGCTGGCTGAACGCCGGTGAGTGGCAACAGGCCGTCCGTATATTCTCTTTGCGCATCGATAATCAGCAACACGCCGTCGGCCGTCGTGGCCGGCGCAGGCTGTACGCCCGACATTTGCAGCATGGTCATCGCCATGTTTATCCCCTCACTACGCTACGGTTGTGTAACCCTCGACGACATCAACGTCGAAGGCAATACAATTTTCAAGAACCAAGATGGCAGACCTGATGCTGCTTCGTACAATTTGCATCGAATTTCAGAGGCGCTGCCGCCAGGTTATTGCTTCCGCTGAGCTGAATCATCGAAAGAGAAACTGGTCGCCGTCGCGTTTTCGCGCTACGCGACCACTCAGGCAAATTAGGCCAGAGTTCCAACCCCTCTTGTCCAGATTACCATGAAAACGATCATTGTCGGCGGCGGTATCATGGGCCTCAGCACCGCTTGGGGCTTGGCCCGCGAGGGGCATGAGGTCGAGCTGTTCGAGCAGGGCCCCCTGCCCAATCCTCTCGCATCATCGGTCGATCAGCACCGGCTCATTCGCCATCCCTACGGCGATCACGCCGGCTACGCCCGCATGATCGACGAGGCGTTCGTCGCCTGGGACTTGCTCTGGGGCGATCTCGGTCAACGCTTGTACGCATCGACTGGAACACTGGCGTTGACCGGCAATGGCGCAGACTGGGCCGAACGTTCAGCCGCTGTGCTGGCGTGCATCGGCAAGCCTATGACCGAGATTGCGGTCGACGACCTGCCGCGACGCTTCCCCTTGCTCGATACCAAAGGCGTCGACCACGCTTACTGGATGGAAACCGGGGGCGTTCTGTTCGCGCAAGACATCGTCGGTGCCCTCGCCCGCCATCTTCGGGCGCAGCCCAATGTGCGGCTGCATGCAGACACGGCGGTACGCGACGTCGATCTCGAGCGCGGCAGCGTAACCACGGCTGCAGGCGGCAAACATACAGCGGATGCCGTCGTCGTCGCTGCCGGTGCGTGGCTACCTCGCCTCCTGCCGGCGCTGTCCGGGCGAGTCGTGCCGTCCCGCCAAGTCGTGATCTATTTCGATCTTCCGGCCGACCAGCGCGCCGCCTGGGCCAAGGGGCCCATGGTCATCGACAAGACCGGCGACGTCGGCCTCTATCTCGTACCGCCGGCCGAGGGACGCGGCATGAAGATCGGCGACCATGAGTTCAGCCGCAGGGGCGATCCCGATGCCGCACGCGAGGCCAGCGAAGACGAGATGCGCCCGCTGCTCGACCGCTGCCGCAGCCTGCTCAAGGGCTTCGAGCGCTGGCGCATCGAGCAGCTCAAGGTCTGCTTCTACAGCGTCACCGACGACGAGCGCTTCGTGGTCGAGAAGCATGGCGCGCACGGCTGGGTGATGTCGCCCTGTTCGGGCCACGGCTTCAAGTTCGGCGCCGTGATGGGCCTCGAACTCTCCCGCACGATTGCGGGCAATCGCGACGCCGCGGCGCACGCCAAATGGGCAGCCGGTCTGGTCGGTGATGCACCAACCTGACAAAATAGGCTGAGAGAGGGAGACGGATCGACCATGGCCACCGCCAAGCGACGCGCGCCCAAGCGCGGAAACGGTTCTGCGCGCGCTGCATCGAAGAAAGAAACCGGGTTGCGGCAAGGGCTGGCGACCTATGGCGATGCAGGCTTTTCGCTGTTCCTGCGCAAAGCCTTCATCAAGGCTGGTGGCTATTCCGACGATGCACTGGACCGTCCGATCGTCGGGATCACCAACACCTTCAGCGACTACAATCCCTGCCACGGCAACGTGCCCGACCTGATCGAGGCGGTGAAGCGCGGCGTGATGCTGGCGGGCGCGCTGCCCATGGTCTTCCCGACCATCTCGATCCACGAGAGTTTTTCGCACCCCACCAGCATGTTCTTGCGAAACCTCATGTCGATGGACACCGAGGAAATGATCCGCGCGCAGCCCATGGATTCGGTTGTCCTGATCGGTGGTTGCGACAAGACCCTGCCGGCCCAGCTCATGGCGGCCGCCAGTGCAGACCGCCCGGCCGTCGTACTGCCCGTCGGGCCGATGCTGGTCGGTCACTTCAAGGGTGAAGTGCTGGGAGCCTGCACCGACTGCCGCCGTCTCTGGGGTCAGTATCGCGCCGGTACCTTCTCCGAACAGGATATCGAGCAGGTGAGCGAGCGGCTGGCGCCGACCAAGGGCACCTGCATGGTGATGGGCACGGCCAGCACCATGGGATGCATCGTCGAAACCCTGGGCATGGGCCTGCCGGGCAGCGGCTCGATACCCGCCACTCATTCCGACCGACTGAGGGTCGCCGAAGCAAGCGGCAGGCTCGCGGCCGAGATGGCGATCAAGCAAGGCCCCAAGCCCAGCGAGATCATGACCAAAGGCGCCTTTCGCAACGCCTTGACCGTACTGCAGGCCATCGGTGGCTCGACCAATGCCCTGGTCCATCTCACCGCGGTCGCGCGGCGGCTGGGCATCGAGATCGAGTTGGAGGAATTCGACGCCATTGGCCGTAAGGTACCGGTGCTGGTCGACCTGAAGCCGTCGGGCGATCACTACATGGAGCATTTCCATTGGGCTGGCGGCAACTCGCGGCTCATGCGCGAGATCCGCACTCATCTCGACGAGAAATGCCGCACTATCGCCAGCAAG
>CALROF020000148.1:0-15795 GCA_943369775.1 Reyranella massiliensis 521 | reverse complement strand
TGGGCACCATCATCATCCGCGCCCTGGCCGGTGGCGCATTGAGCGGCACGACCGACCGCCATCCGCTCGCCATGCAGGACGTGCCGCCGATCGGCTCGGCGCCTGATTTCGCGGCCGATGTAGCGCGCGCCAAACAATTGGAGCCACTGGTGCGTGACGGTGTGGCTGGAAGCCTGACGGAGCTTGGCGAGCGCTTCGTCATCTCCCATCCCGCTGTATCGACGATGCTGATCGGCTATTCGACCCTCGACCATCTCGAAGCCGCCATCGCGGCTGTCGAGAAGGGGCCGTTGCCGGATGCGGCGTTGAAGCGGCTGGGCTAGGAGCGTCCCAGCGCCGGCGGCACGGTGCGGACCTGGCCGTTCAGGCGATCGCGGTAAACCACGACGCCTTCCATGATGCGCTGCACGTAGTCGCGCGTCTCGCGGAAGGGGATGCTCTCGATCCAGTCGACCATGTCGATCTTGCCCGTGCGCGGATCGCCCATGCTTTCCATCCAGCGAGCGACGCGGTTGGGGCCGGCATTGTAGGCAGCGAGCGCAATCTCGTAGGAGCCGCCGAAACGCTGCAGCATCTCGGCGAGATACTGGCTGCCGAGCTGGACGTTGTAGGCGGGATCGCGCGTCAGCTTGTCCTGGATGAAGGGCACGCTGAGGCGACCGGCTACATCGCGCGCGGTTCCGGGCAGGAGTTGCATCAAGCCGAGCGCGCCGGAGGACGAGACCGCCGCGGCGTTGAACGAACTCTCCTGCCGCGTCAGGGCCAGAGCGAGCGCACGTTCGATCGAGCCGGTGGCGCCGAGATCGACGACGGGGAAGGCCGCATCGAACAAGGTCACACCGTTCTGGGGCGCGCGGCGGGCAATGGTCAGGCCAACATCCGGACGCTTCAGTTCGAGGGCGAGCTGGGCTAGCAGCGCGGTTTCACCCGGTGCTTTCACCAGTCGGGCAAGCTGCAGCAGGAAGGGGCGCGTACGCTCGAAGTCGCCGGCCTGCCCAAGGTAGCGCGCCATCGTTGTAAGGTCGCGGCCGTCGAGCGACTGGCGTTCGGTGGCCGAGGCGACTGGATCGCTGGGCAGCTTCGCGCTGCCTGCCGCCGCTTTGCGCGCAGCGAGCTGGCCGTAGAAGGTCTGGCCGTAACCCGCGGCGCGGGCGTACCAGTCGCCCGCATCCTTGGTGCGGCCGGAGGCTTCGTACGCGCGGGCGAGCCAGTAGGCGCCGCGGCTCTTGGAAATATCGGTCGAGACGCCGTCGTGCAGCTTCTGGAAATGCTTCACTGCGTCGGCCGGCTTCTTGAGCTGGCGGAGGGCTATCCAGCCTGCGAGGAACTCCGCCTCGGCAAAGGCCACGCCCTTGGTGAGGCTGTGGCCTGACGCGACGGCATAGGCATCGGCAGGCCGGTTCGCGGTCAGCAGATCGCGGACGAGCTGGTTGCGCTCGTTCCACCAGGCATCCGGCTGGTTGGTGGCCGGGCCGGCGAACGCCGTCTTGGCTTCGTCGAGATTGCCGGTGCGGCGCAGCCACTGCACACGCTCCAGCCGCAGTGTGGGTTCGCTGAGCTTTGCGGCCGGCACGTTGCGCAAGAGGTTTGCGGCATCGGCCGCGCGCGTCGCCATGGCGAGCCGCGCACTGGCGATCGGCTGATAGTCAGGCGGCAGCTTCGACAGAAGCTCACGGGCCACCTCGACGCGACCGCTGCGCAGAATGCGGTCGAAGCGCGCGACATGGTCCGGTCCGGTCAGGAGCTGGGCGTAGCGATTGAGGAAATCGTTTTCGTCCGAATTGCGCAGCGTCGCGTTCTGCCAGGTGTCGCGCGCGAACTTCGCCACATCATTGGGGCTGGCGGCCTGCGCGGCCTCCAGGCGGCGCAGGTGGCCGCTGCTGGTGAGCGGGGGAAAGGCGGTGAAGTAGCGGACAATTTCGGTGGCGGGCGTGTCTGCCGCGATCCGCTCCTCGGCCTGCCGGCGCAGCACCTCGGGCTCCGGCCAGTCGGGATTTTCCCGCAGGAAGCGCCAGGTCGAGGCGAAATCGGCATCAGTCCTAGGGGCGGCGCGCAGGATGCTCCAGGCGATGTAACGATCGAGCAGCGGCTGGCGGAAATTGGCAACCGCCGCGCGCGCATCGCTCCAGCGGTTCTCGTCGACGGCCTTGAGGGCGGCTGCGAAGGCTGCAGCCTCGGCCGCATTCAGTGGGCGGGTCGGCGCCGTAGCCTGGGCAATGTCGTTGCCTGCGGCCGACGGCGGCGCAGGCTGGCGCGGCGTTGGCTGAGCGGGGGCTGGTGCTGCGGCCGCTGGCGTCGGTGGCGATGATGGGGCGGTGTTGTTGTGGTCCGTCGGTACGCGCCGCAGGCCGGTGTTGGGGGCGCCGGACACGGGCTGATCGCTGCCCTGGTCACGCAAATTCTGGGCGCTGGCGATGGGAGCCAGAGTCGGCGCTGCCGTCAGGAGAGCCAGCAGGAGGAGGGGGGATTTGTTCTTCTTCACCCAGGAATCGTAGGCAGGGAGTTGGGGCATCACAATGGCAAGTTGCTAACCTTGCAGGGGCTTACCCCGGGGCTTAGAGTGAATTTATCAAGGCAAAATCGGAGGAAGCCATGTTCACCGGGTCGCTCGTCGCGCTGATTACGCCGTTCAAGAACGGATCGGTCGACGAGAAGGGATTCGAGAAGTTCGTGGCTTGGCAGATTGCCGAGGGCACCGACGGGCTCGTCCCGTGCGGCACGACCGGCGAATCGCCGACGCTCTCCATGGAAGAGCACAAGCGGGTCATCGACATCTGCATCCAGACGGCCAAGGGCACCGGCGTTCCGGTGATCGCCGGCACCGGCTCGAACTCGACCGATGAGGCGATCGAACTCACCCGCCATGCCAAGCAGGCCGGCGCCGACGCTGCCATGCTGGTCGTGCCCTACTACAACAAGCCGACCCAGGAAGGCCTGTTCCAGCACTTCAAGACGGTGGCCGAGGCCGTCGACATCCCAATCCTGCTCTACAACGTCCCGCCGCGCACCGGCGGCGACATGCAGGTCGAGACCGTCGTGCGCTTGTCGCAGGTCCCGAACATCATCGGCATCAAGGACGCCAGCTACGATATGGCGCGGCCGACGCTGACCAAGCTCAAGGCCAAGAAGGGCTTCATCCAGCTCTCCGGCGAGGATGCGAGCGCCGTTGGCTTCCTGGCGCAGGGTGGCGATGGCTGCATCTCGGTGACGGCCAACATCGCGCCGCGTCTGTGTGGCGACATGCACGATGCCTGGAAGAAGCGCGACCTCGACAAGGTGTTCGAGCTTCAGGACCGGCTGATGCCGCTGCACAAGGCGCTGTTCGTCGAAACCAGCCCCGGCCCGGTGAAGTACGGCGCCGAGCTGCTGGGCCAGTCGGGCGCCAAGATGCGCCTGCCCCTCGTCGAATGCACCGAGGCGACCAAGAAGCAGGTGCGTGAGGCAATGGTCCACGCCGGCCTGATCAACTAGCCAATCTTAGAGTCCCGATAACACGAGCGTCCTGTGGCCAAGAAACCGGAACTGGACCGCACCGTTGTGGCCCAGAACCGCAAGGCGCGGCATAACTACTTCATCGAAGAAACCTTCGAAGCGGGACTGGCTCTGACCGGCACCGAAGTGAAGTCGTTGCGTGGTGGGCGCAGCACGATCGCCGAGTCCTACGTGACCGAGGAAGGCGGCGAGGCCTGGCTGGTCAACGCCAACATCCCGATCTACGCCTCCGGCAACCGCTTCAACCACGAGCCGCGGCGGCCGCGGAAGCTGCTGCTGCACCGGAAGCAGATCAACAAGCTGATCGGCGCGATCCAGCGCGAAGGCCGCACCGTCGTGCCGCTGCAGGTCTATTTCAATCCGCGCGGCCGCGCCAAGATCGAGATCGCTCTCGCCACCGGCAAACAGGCGCACGACAAGCGCCAGTCCATCAAGGATCGTGACTGGCAGCGCCAGCGTGCACGGATGATGTCGAGTCGTCGCTGAACCTCCGAAGGGGAGTCCCCGCATGAGTACCGTTTTGATCACCGGCGCCGCGCGTGGCCTTGGCCTCGACTTCGTGAAGCAATATGCGGCCAAGGGCTGGAAGGTCCATGCCTGCGCCCGCAAGCCCGAGGCGTTGAAGGACGTCAAAGGCGACATCCACGCCCACAAGCTCGAAGTCACCGACTATGCGGCGGTGAAGGCACTCGCCGAGAAGCTGTCGGGTGAGGCGATCGACGTGCTGATCTGCAATGCCGGCATCTCCGCGGGAAGAGCCTCGGCTTTGGGCGAAATCGACCCGGCGACATGGCGTGAAGTCTTCGAGGTGAATGCCCTGGCGCCGCTGATGATGGCCGGAGCCTTCGTCGATCATGTCGCGCGGTCGAAGGATCGCAAGCTCGTGGCGGTCTCGAGCCGCATGGGCAGCATCGCGAACAATGGCAGTGGCAGCTATGCGTACCGCGCGAGCAAGACGGCGCTGAACATGGAGTGGAGCTGCGTGGCCCGGGACGTGGCTGCCAAAGGCGTGACCTGCGTCGTGCTGCATCCCGGCTGGGTGCAGACCGACATGGGTGGCGCTTCCGCAACGCTCACGATCGCCGAAAGCGTGCCCTCGATGGTGAAGGTGATCGACGGGCTGAAGCCCGCCGACAATGGCCGCTTCATCAATTACGATGGCAGCGCGATCGACTGGTAACCCGAGCGGAAACCGATGCTGCTCAACGAAGAACAGACCCTGATCCGAGACACCGCCCGCGCCTTTGCGCAGGAGCAGGTGCTGCCCAACGTTCGCGCCTGGGAGGCGGCGGGCGAGATCCCGCGCACCCTTCTCACGGAGATGGGGCGCATGGGCTTCCTGGGCATGTGCGTGCCGGCGGAATGGGGCGGCGCCGGCGCCGACATGATTTCCTACGTGCTGGCTCTCGAAGAGATCGCGGCGGCAGACGGCGGGCTCTCGACGGTGATGAGCGTCAACAACTCGCCCGACTGCGCGGCGCTGTTGGCCTACGGCTCACCCGAGCAGAAGGAGCGCTGGCTGAAGCCGCTGGCGCGTGGCGAGATGCTGGGCGCCTTCTGCCTGACCGAGCCGCACGCCGGGTCGGACGCCTCCAATCTCAAGACGCGCGCCGAGCGCCGTGGCAATGGCTGGGTGCTGAACGGCGTGAAGCAGTTCATCACCTCGGGCCGTACCGCCGACGTTGCGCTGGTCTTCGCCGTGACCGATCCGGCGGCTCCCAAGCGCGGCATCTCCTGTTTCATCGTACCGACGAAGACGCCGGGCTATCGCGTTGCGTCGGTCGAAAAGAAGCTCGGCCAGAAATCGTCCGATACCTGCCAGATCGCCTTCGAGGATTGCATGGTCGGTGCCGACGCCATGCTCGGCGCGGAAGGCGAGGGCTATCGCATTGCGCTCGCCAACCTGGAGGCCGGCCGCATCGGCATCGCGGCCCAAGCCGTCGGCATGGCGCGCGCTGCGTTCGAGGCCGCACGCAGCTACGCCGGCGAGCGTGTGGCGTTCGGTACGGCGATTGCCAATCACCAAGCGGTACAGTTTCGGCTGGCCGACATGGCCACCAAGGTGACCGTCGCCCGGCAGATGGTTCTGCATGCGGCAACGTTGCGCGACGCCAGGCGTCCATGCCTCACCGAAGCCGCAATGGCGAAGCTATATGCTTCGGAAATGGCCGAGGAGGTGTGCTCGGCCGCTATTCAGATCCACGGCGGTTACGGGTACGTTTCGGACTACCTGGTGGAGAAGATCTGGCGCGATGTTCGCGTGTGCCAGATTTATGAAGGTACCAGCGACGTCCAGCGCATCCTGATCGGCCGCGGATTGGGCTCTTTGTAGGGCCTGTCTTTCCCTTGTTCCTGGCCCCGGCGCGTGCAAAACTCACCCGGTGTGTGAATAAGGTCGCAGAAGCGGCCGGGGGAGCTGGGGGAGCCGGGCGACGGATGGTCGGTCGTGCGCCGTAACTTTGTGAAAATCGTTGGCCTCGCCGCAGCGCTTGTTGCGGCGACGGGTCTCGCTGTCGCCCAGGACAAGCCGCAAGCGCCTGGAAAGAACAGCGAAAACAGCCGCGTCATTCATATGCAGACGGCCTTCAATCCGGCGCTTCCAGGCTCCGGCGAGGGTGTTCGCGTCTTCACACGCACTGTAAAACATATGTCGGCCGGGGCCCTGGCCATCAAGATCGTCGAGCCGGGGCGGGTGACGCCCACTGCCGACATGGTCGACGCCCTGCAGAACGGCGACCTCGAAGCCGCCTTCACCTGGTCCGGCTACGCCGCCACCAAGGCGCCGGTGTTCGGGGTATTCGCCACGGTGCCCTTCGGCCCGGGGCCGGAGGACATGACCTCCTGGATGCTGGAGGGCGACGGCAGCCGCATCCATCGGCAGGCCTACGAAAAGCTCGGCATCGCGGGCATACCCTGCGGAATCCAGGGGCCCAAGGGCGGCGGCTGGTTCCGTAGCGACGTCAACACGGTGGCCGACTTCAAGGGCCAGCGCCTGCGCTACGGCAAGACGGCCGCGGAAGTGATCGCGCGTATGGGCGCCACGCCGGTGCCGCTGCCGCCGGGCGAATTTTTCTACAAGCTGCAGCAGGGCAACGTGGATGGCGGCGAAATGTCGACGCCGGCCATGGATGCGGCGCTGGGTTTCGACAAGCTCGGCCTGCCTTACTACATGCCGGGCTGGCAGCAGCCCTCGGCCGTCCTCGACTTCCTGATGCGCAAGGACAAGTGGATGACGCTGCCGGCGGCATTGCGGGTGCAGATAGAGACGGCGTGTCAGGCGAACATCGCCTGGATGCTGGGCCGTTCGCCCAATGTGCAGGCTGTCGCTCTGGAAAAGCTCAAATCGTCGGGCGTCGTGATTCGCGAATGGTCGGCGGACGTGCTGGCCGCGTTTCGCAAGAACACCGATATCGTGCTGAAGGAGCAGGCCGAGCGCGATCCTGAGTTTGGAGCGGCCCTCGCCAATCAGCGGGCTTTCGTCCAGCAGTCCGCACGCTGGCGGGCTATGTCCCGTCTGCCACACCCGTTGCAGCCCTAGACCACTCGCCGCAAGCGCTCGCTTGCACGGGGCCGCCGGTCCGGGCAGTTTTGCTCGGACATGACTGTACTTTCCTCCCAGATCGACACTCGCTCCGACACCTTCAAGCGCAATGCCGAGGCGATGCGCGCGCAGCTCTCGGATTTGCGCCAGCGCACCGACCAGATCCGCCTCGGTGGGGGAGAGGAATCGCGCAAACGCCATGTGGCGCGCGGCAAGCTGCTGCCTCGTGAGCGGGTGCGGGCGCTGCTCGATCCCGGCTCGCCGTTCCTCGAACTGTCGCCACTGGCAGCGCTCGACATGTATGACAACGAGTCTCCGGGTGCGAGCGTGATCACCGGCATCGGCCGCGTCAGCGGCGTCGAATGCGTGATCGTCTGCAACGACGCCACCGTGAAGGGCGGCACCTATTATCCGATGACCGTGAAGAAGCATCTCCGCGCCCAGGAAGTAGCGATGGAGAACCGGCTTCCCTGCATCTACATGGTCGATTCCGGCGGCGCCAACCTGCCGCAATGGCCCGAGGTCTTTCCGGACAAGACCCACTTCGGGCGCATCTTCTACAACCAGGCCAACATGTCGGCGCAGGGCATCCCGCAGATCGCGGTCGTGATGGGCTCCTGCACCGCCGGTGGCGCCTATGTGCCGGCGATGAGCGACGAGACCATCATCGTGCGCAAGCAGGGCACCATCTTCCTGGCCGGACCTCCGCTGGTGAAGGCGGCGATCGGCGAGATAGTGAGCGCCGAGGATCTCGGCGGCGCCGACGTCCATGCCCGCACCTCGGGTGTTGCCGACCACTATGCCCAGAACGACAGCCACGCGCTCGGCATGGCGCGGCGCATCGTGGCCAACCTCAACTGGAAGAAGTCACCCTCGGCGTCGCTGCTGCCGCCGCGCAATCCACTCTATGCTGCCGAGGAGCTCTACGGTGTCGTACCGCCGGACAGCCGCACGCCCTACGACATGCGCGAGGTCATTGCGCGCCTGGTCGACGGCAGCGAGCTCGACGAGTTCAAACATCTCTACGGCACGACCTTGGTGACCGGCTTCGCCCGCATCTGGGGCTATCCGATCGGCATCGTTGCTAACAACGGCATCCTGTTCAACGAATCGGCGCTGAAGGCTGCGCACTTCATCGAACTCTGCGGCCAGCGCGGCATTCCGCTGCTCTTCCTGCAGAACATCACGGGCTTCATGGTCGGCCGTAAGTACGAAGCGGGCGGCATCGCGCGCGACGGCGCCAAGATGGTGACGGCGGTCTCGACGGTGAACGTGCCGAAGTTCACGGTGATCGTTGGCGGCAGCTACGGCGCCGGCAACTACGGCATGTGCGGTCGCGCCTACAGCCCGCGCTTCCTCTGGATGTGGCCAAGTGCGCGCATCTCGGTGATGGGCGGCGAGCAGGCGGCCAGCGTGCTGGCCACGGTGCGTCGCGACAATATCGAGGCCAAGGGCGGCGCCTGGTCGAAAGAAGAGGAAGAGAAGTTCAAGCAGCCGATTCGCGACCAGTACGAGCGCGAGGGTCATCCGTACTACGCCACGGCGCGGCTGTGGGACGACGGCATCCTCGATCCGGCCGACACACGCATGGCGCTGGCGCTCGGCCTCTCGGCGGCGATGAATCAGCCGATCGGTCAGACGAAGTTCGGCGTCTTCCGGATGTGATGCAGACCATGACGTCTTCCATCCTGACCAAGGTCGAAGGGGGCGTGGCGACGCTCACCCTCAATCGGCCGAAGGAGATGAACTCCTTCGACGGCGACACCGCCCGCATCATCATCGACACGATCGAAGCCTTCGCGGCCGACGAGGCCGTGCGCGTGCTGGTCGTGGCCGGCGAAGGCCCGGCCTTCTCGGCCGGCGGCGACTTCAACTGGGTGCTGACCTGGCCTGAACTCGACGCCATCACCCGCAGGGTCGGCGCCGACGCCATGATGGGCGCGGTACAGGCGGTCTACGACTTTCCCAAGCCCTCGATTGCGCGTGTGCATGGCGCGGCCGTGGGCGGTGGCGTCGGTCTGATGCTGGCCTGCGATTTTGCCGTGGCATCGTCCACGGCCCGCTTCGGCCTGACCTCGGCGCGCAACGGCCTGCTGGCCGGCATCGCCATTCCGGTGCTGATCCAGGCCGTGGGCCCGCGCAAGGCGCGCCAGCTTCTGATGCATGGCGGGATCTTCGATGCCGCCACGGCCTTGCGGATCGGTCTGATCGACCAGATGGTGGATGCCGAGGCGCTCGATGCCGCCGTGGCGGAGTTGGCCCAGGAGCTGAAGCGCGGCGCCCCGTCGGTTCAGACCCTGGTCAAGCAGCTCATCACCGAAGTCGATGGCATGACGCACGATGGGCGGGTCGCCGACCTGATCGGCGAGCATGTCGCTGCGCAATGCACGACTGTAGAGGCGATCGAGGGCATGAGCGCCTTCCTGAACAAGCGTAAGCCAAGGTGGGCCGCCTGATGTTTTCCAAGATCCTGATCGCCAACCGTGGCGAGATCGCCTGTCGTGTCATCAAGACGGCGCGCCAGCTCGGCATCAAGACGGTGGCGGTCTACTCGGACGCCGACCGCAATGCCCGCCATGTCGCCATGGCCGACGAGGCCGTGCATATCGGTCCGTCGCCTGCCCGCGAGAGCTACCTCGTCGCCGAGAAGATCATCGACGCGGCCAAGCGCACCGGCGCGCAGGCCATCCATCCCGGCTACGGCTTCCTGTCGGAGAATGCCGGCTTCGCGGACACCTGCGCCAAGGCCGGCATCGTCTTCATCGGCCCGCCGCCCGCAGCTATCCGTGCCATGGGCTCCAAGAGCGAAGCCAAGAAGATCATGGAAAAGGCCAAGGTGCCGCTGGTGCCGGGCTACCATGGCGACGATCAATCGCCCGACCTGCTCGCCAAGGAAGCAGCCCGCATCGGCTTCCCGGTGCTGATCAAGGCTTCGGCCGGCGGCGGCGGCAAGGGCATGCGCGTCGTCGAGAGTGCCGACAAATTCGCCGACGCGTTGGCCGGGGCCAAGCGCGAGGCCAAGGCCGCCTTCGCCGACGATCACGTGCTGGTCGAGAAGTATCTGACACGGCCGCGCCATATCGAGATCCAGGTCTTCGCCGACGGCCAGGGCGGTTGCCTTTATCTCTTCGAGCGCGATTGCTCGATCCAGCGGCGTCATCAGAAGGTGATCGAAGAGGCTCCCGCCCCGAACATGGATCCGGCACGGCGCAAGGCGATGGGCGAGGCGGCGGTCGCCGCCGCCCGCGCCATCGGCTACCAGGGCGCCGGCACGGTCGAGTTCATTGCCGACCAGGACGGCACCTTCTTCTTCATGGAGATGAACACCCGCCTTCAGGTCGAGCATCCGGTAACGGAGGCGATCACCGGCCAGGACCTGGTCGAGTGGCAGCTTGTGGTCGCCGCCGGCGGCAAGATGCCGTTGACGCAGGATCAACTGCGCATCGACGGTCATGCCGTCGAGGTCCGGCTCTATGCCGAGGACCCGGCCCGCAACTTCCTGCCCTCGACCGGAACGCTCGTGCATCTCCGGCTGCCGGAGGAGGGTACCCACGTGCGCGTCGATACCGGCGTGCGCCAGGGCGATACGGTGACGCCTTTCTACGATCCGATGATTGCCAAGGTCATCGTGCACGATCGCGACCGCACCTCCGCGATGCGCCGTATGGCGGCGCTGATGGGCGAGACCGAGGTGGTGGGCGTGACGACCAACGCCGCGCTTCTGAAGGCGCTGTGCTCCCATCCGGCCTTCGTCGGCGGCGAGGTCGACACCGGCTTCATCGAACGCCATCGCGACACCTTGTTCGGCAAAGCAGCCCCTGCCGCGGACCGCACCTTTGCGGTTGCGACCCTGGCGCGGCTGGTCGAGTGGCAGGACGCCACACCCTCAGCAGGTGATCCGTGGTCGCCCTGGGGAGAGCAGAACGGGTTCCGTCTGCTCGACGAGGGCCACGACGAAGTGCGCTGGAACGATGGCGAGCGTGACGTGGCGGTGATCGCGCGGCGGCTGAAGGATGGCGGCTTGCGGCTCGAACTGCTGGGCGGTGCGCAGGAAGCGCGGGTCCAGCGCCATGACGACGGCCGGCTCGCGATCGGCCTGGGCAGCGACACGTTCGTAGCCACCGTGGTGCGCCGCAAGGCCAACGATGGCGGCGTCGACTACGCGGTGTTCGCCGACGGCGAGAACCGCCGGCTGCGGCTGGTCGATCCGCTCGATGTTACGCAATACGAGGCGACGGCGTCGGCCGAGACCGCCGTGCGGGCGCCGTTGCCCGGCAAGATCATCGACCTGCGCGTGAAGGCCGGCGATACGGTGAGCAAGGGCCAGCCCTTGCTGGTGCTCGAAGCCATGAAGATGGAGCACACGCTCGCGGCTCCCGCCGACGGCAAGGTGAAGAGCGTACGCTATGCCGTCGGCGAGCAGGTGACCGAAGGCGCCGAGCTGGTCGAATTCGAATGAGCGACCTGCTGGGCGGCTGGCGTCTCGAAAGCTGGTCGTTCCTCTACGAGGACGGCCGGCCGCCCGAGTTCCCGATGGGCGCCGATGCGAAGGGATACATCCTCTACACACCCGGCGGCCAGGTGAGCGCCACGATCATGCGTGCCGATGCCAGCGAGTGCTTCGCCTATGCCGGCCGCTACGAGATCGCGGACGGCGCGGTCTTTCATAGTATCGAGCTTTCGACCCATCCGGCGCTGGTCGGCCTGCGTTCGACCCGACACATCAAGCTCGATGGCGACCGGCTCACTCTTTCAGGGCCGGACTTCGCCACCGGTACCAACCGAACACAGCAGATCGTCTGGCGTAAGGGTTGAGTTCGAGAGCCCGCCTGCGCTGGCATTGCCTCCCAAGGATTGGCGGCGTATAGAGCGCGCCATGTTCAATCGTCACGCCTTCGGACGAATGCGTCCCACCCACCTGCAGGAGATCGGCCAGGAGGGATAGCGGCTGCCTCAGCCGTGCGCGTGTGTGCGTCGGACCCGAACCCTCCCTGGCTCAGCGGAGGGTTTTTTGTTGGGGACCGACGCCCCACGAGGGACGAGCCCGGGAGGGCATCATGGCGAAGGCACTCATTACCAGCGCGTTGCCGTACATCAACGGCGTCAAGCATCTCGGCACTCTCGCCGGATCGCTGTTGCCAGCGGACATCCATGCGCGCTACCGGCGGCAGATCGGCGACGAAACACTTTTCATCTGCGCGACGGACGAGCACGGCACGCCAGCCGAACTCGCCGCGGCAGAGGCTGGGCTCGGCGTTGCGGACTATTGCAGTCGCCAGCACGCGATCCAGGCCGATATCTACCGGCGGCTGAACCTCTCCTTCGATCATTTCGGCCGCTCGTCGTCGCCAGCCAACCATGCGTTGACCCAGCACTTCTTCCGTTGCCTCGATGAACGCGGCTTGATCGAGGAGCGGTTGCTGGAGCAGGTCTATTCGGTGGCCGATGGCCGGTTCCTGCCAGATCGCTACATCGTCGGCACCTGCCCCCATTGCGGCTCTACGGAAGCCCGCGGCGACCAGTGCGAAAGCTGTACGCGGCCGCTCGATCCCGTCGATCTACGCGACGCGAGATCCGTTCTGTCGGGCAGTAGCGATTTGGAGGTGCGGCCGACCCAGCACCTTTTCCTGCGCCAATCCGCACTGATCGACGAACTGGCGCTTTGGCTCGATGGCCGGTCGGGCTGGCCGCCTCTGGTCGTGTCGATCGCACGCAAGTGGCTGGCCGAGGGGATTCGGGATCGCTGCATCACACGCGACCTTTCCTGGGGCGTGCCGGTGCCTCGCAAGGGGTACGAGAACAAAGTCTTCTATGTCTGGTTCGATGCGCCGATCGCCTATATCGCGGCTACCCAGGACTGGTCGGAGATCCATGGCGGGAAGGATGATTGGCGCACCTGGTGGTGGGACCCAGTCGACGTCGATTACACGCAGTTCCTGGGCAAGGACAATGTGCCGTTCCACACAGTCAGCTTCCCGTGCACCTTGATCGGCTCGGGCGAACCGTGGAAATCGGTCGACGTCATCAAGGGCGTCAACTGGCTGACCTACGAGGGCGGCAAGTTCTCGACCAGCTGGCGGCGCGGTGTCTTCCTCGACCAGGCGCTCGAGTTGCTGCCGGCCGACTATTGGCGCTGGTGGCTGGCGGCGAATGCACCCGAATCGAGCGACACCGACTTTACGTTCGAACGTTTTGCTACCGACGTGAATCATGACCTGGCCGACACGTTCGGCAACTTGGTCAATCGCATTCTGAAGTTCGTCGACACGCGTTATGGTGGCGTTGTTCCAGCCGGCCCGGCCGCAGGCGAGCGCGAAGCGCGGTTGCGGGTGGACCTCACGCAACGGCTGGCGGTGCTGCGGGCCCAGCACGATGCTCGCCAGCTAAGGCGAGCGTCCGACGCGATTCGCTCGATCTGGCATCTCGCGAACGGCTACCTGGCAGGGGAAGCCCCGTGGAAACTGATCTCCAGCGATCCCCCACAGGCAGCGCTGGTCACGCGGATCGCCGTCAATCTTCTGAACGTGGCGGCTGTAGCAGTGTGGCCGATTATTCCCAATGCGGCGCAACAGGTGCGTGCTGCGCTGGGTTTCGCGGATGGTGTGCCGCCCTGGCCGACGGAGCTCACCTTCGGTGAGGTTGAGGCAGGTCGGAGAGTGACGGTCCCGCCGATTCTCTTCACCAAGATCCCAGACGATTGGGCCGAGGTGCAGCGGCGGCGATTCGCCGGGAGTTAGCGGGATACCCAGGCATCATACCGAGTGGTCGTCCCGAGCACAGGAGGGACGTCTCGGCATGATGCCGCGTGAAAACTATTTCTTCCCGCCGCCCAGCACGGCGTTCAGGATGATAGCGCCGAAGGTCGCGGTGCCGATGCCGCCCATGGCGAAGTCACCGAACTTGAGTGTGAAGTCGCCCGTGCCCAGCACCAGGGTGACGGCGGCAACCATCAGGTTGCGGCTGTCGGAGAAGTCGACCTTGTTGTCGACCCAGATTTTGGCGCCGGCGATGGCGATCAGGCCGAACACCACGATGCTGACACCGCCCATCACCGGCAGCGGGATGGTGTGGATCAGCGCACCGAACTTGGGCGAGAAGCCCAGGACGATGGCGAAGAGGGCGGCGACCACGAACAGCGCCGTCGAGTAGACCCGGGTCGCGGCCATGACGCCGATGTTTTCCGCGTAGGTAGTGACGCCCGTGCCGCCGACGCCGCCCGAGACCATGGTGGCAACACCGTCGCCCAGGAAGGCGCGACCGAGATGGGGATCCATGTTGCGGCCGGTCATCGCGCCGACGGCACGCAGATGCCCAAGGTTCTCGGCCACCAGGATGAGCGCCACCGGCGCGATCAGCACGATCGCCCTGGTGTCGAAGACCGGCGCCACGAAGTTGGGGGCGCCGAACCAGGCGGCCTTGGCAAGCAGCTCGCCGCTGATCGGCTTGCCCCAGCCCAGGCCGTTGGTCAGCACGGCATAGGCAACCGTGGCGAGGATGAGCCCGACCAGAACCAGCAGCCGTCGCGTCATGCCGCGTGTGAAGACGGCGACAAGGGCGATGGTGGTGAAGGTGAGGGCCTGCATCCAGGCGTCGAACGATGTCGGCGCCATGTTCTTGACCGGCACGGAGGCGAGGTTGAGGCCGATCACGGCCACCACGGCACCTGTGACCACCGGCGGCATGAGCCGTTCGATCCAGGCGGCGCCCGCACTCATGACGCCGAGGCCGATCAGCGCATAGATCGCGCCGCAGACGACGATACCGCCGAGTGCGAGGGGAATGTTGGCGTTGGCACCCTGGCCGGCATATCCGGTGGCTGCAGCCACGACCGAGATGAAGGCGAAGGAGGAGCCCACATAGCTCGGCACCTTGCCGCCGACGGCGACGAAGAAGATGAGGGTGCCGACGCCGCTCATCAGCACGGCGATGTTGGGATCGAAGCCCATCAGCAACGGGCCGAGGATCGTGGCGCCAAACATGGCAACCACATGCTGGATGCCCAGCGCGACAGTCTGCGGCCACGGCAGCCGCTCGTCCGGCGCAATGACAATGCCATCGGCCGGTTGCTTCACGGTCCAGGTGAACATGCGTATCTCCCCCGAGGTTTGCGCTGCTCACCTCCTCCCTAACGCTCCCCCGCGATACGGGGGAGCGGAAAGACGAAGTTATCCTCCGTCGGAGATCAGACGACGACCTTGCGATAGAGATGCCACGTTGCGTGGCCGAGCACCGGCAGGACGATGGCAAGGCCGACCAGCAGCGGGATCGTGCCCACCACCAGGCTGCCTGCCACGATCAGCCCCCACAGGGCCATCGGGCCGGGGTTCATCCGCACCGCGCGGACGGACGTCGCGATCGCCGTGCCGACACCGACCTTGCGATCCAGCAGCAGCGGGAACGACACAACACCGATCACCAGCACGGCGAGGGCGAACAGGAAGCCGACGCCGATGCCGACGACGGTCATGGTCCATCCTGCCGGCGTAGTCAGCGCGTCGCGGACAAAGGCCACGGTCGAGACCGGCGCATCCGGGCCGAGCGTCACGGTGTAGATGAAGTTGGCCGCGAACAGCCACAGGCAGAAGATCGCCAGCAGCAGCAGGCCCATCACCATAATCGAGCCGATGTTCGGGGAGCGGACGACGGAAAACACGTCGGTCCAGCGCGCTTCGAGACCCAGTTCGCGCCGTCGGCTGATTTCATAGAGGCCGATGCCGAACACTGGCGCGATGAGCGCGAAGCCTGCGATCAGCGGGAAGACC
>CALROF020000147.1:0-15868 GCA_943369775.1 Reyranella massiliensis 521 | reverse complement strand
GACAGGTTCACCTGGTCCATCATGTGCTTCAGGCCGCGGCCCTGCTCGCCCATCAGGTAGGCGACGGCACCTTCCATGATGGTCTCACCGGCGGCCATGGAGCGCGAACCCATCTTGTCCTTGAGCCGCACGACCCGGTAGCGGTTGCGGCTGCCGTCATCGAGGCGGCGCGGCATGGCGAAGATCGAGAGGCCAGCGTTGCCGGCGGGTGCCCCCTCGCAGCGCGCCAGCAGCAGGATCACGTCGTGATCAACGCAGGAGCAGAACCACTTGTCGCCCCACAGTTCCCAATGATCGCCGACCTTGCGTGCGGTGAGCGCATTGCCCGAGACATCCGAGCCGCCGGCCTTCTCGGTCATGAACTGCGCACCCTTGAGGAGCTGGCTCATGTCCTGCGTGATCATGCGGTCGACGAAACGCTTCTTGGTCGCCTCGTCGCCGTACTTCTGGATCAGCATGGTCGAGGTGTCGGTGACCGAGAGCGGGCAGAGCAGCGCGAACTCCGCCTGCGCGAAGATGTACTGGAAGGCGTACTTCACCAGCGGCGTCACCGGCTCGTGCCAGCCCAGCACCGGCTTGTGCGACATGGCATGCAGGCCGAACTCGCCGAAGCCGATCTGCTCCATCTCGCGATAGGCCGGGTGATACTCGACCCAATCCTCGTCGAGCCCGAAACGGTCGCGGAAATGCAGGATCGGCGTGCGCTTGTCGGCCTGTAGCGCGAGTTCATCGAGCCGGTTGCCGGCGACGCCGCCCAGCCGCTCGAAGTGCGGCGTGAAATGCGCCAGGGCGGCCGGATCGAGATGCAGCGACAGCAAGTCCCGCACCGAGCGGTCGATCGACCAGAAGTTGAGGCCACGGCAATCCGGGGCAATCAGGTCGGAGCGCGACATCGGCCGCTCGAACGTCATCTTTGTCAGGGTGTTCATGCACGCTCCCTTGAGAAAATCCCAGGGAACTTGCGCCATAAACGGTGGTTCACAAATCGAGTTATCGGTAATCTTGAATTGACTATTCCTCAACTCAAGATCTGCCGATGATCCCCCGCCTGCCCCCTCTCAATGCCCTGCGCGCCTTCGACGCCGCGGCCCGACGCCTGAACTTCGCGCGCGCTGCGGCCGATCTCGCCGTCACGCCCGGTGCGGTCAGCCGGCAGATCCAGGCGCTGGAAGCGTCGCTCGGCGTCCGCCTGTTCACGCGCGGCAACCGCGCGGTCGAACTGACGGCGCGCGGCCAGCTCTATGCCCGGCAAGTGCAGGAAGCCTTCGACCGGCTCGGCCTCGCGACCGAGCAGTTACGCGGCCGGGACCCTCAGGGGCCGTTGGCCATTTGCGCCTATCCGACTTTCGCGATGCGCTGGATGATGCCGCGCTGGCGTCGGTTCCACGACATGCACCCGGCCATCGACCTGCAGCTCACGACGTCGCTCGCGCCGGTCGATATCGCCCGCGATGGCTTCGACGCGGCCGTCCGCATCGGCGACGGCAACTGGCCCGGCCACGGTGCGGTCTGGCTGGCCGCCGTCGAGGTGTTCCCCGTGTGCAGCCCGGCCCTCGCGTCGCGGCTGCAGGATGCCGTGGATCTCCGCCATCACGTCCTGATTCACTCCGATCCGCGGCCCGACGACTGGCCGCGCTGGCTGCAGGCTGCGGGAGCTACCGGCGTGAACGGCGCGCGTGGTCCCCGTTTCGAGACGATGAGTCTCGCCTTCCAGGCAGCCATCGAAGGCGTCGGCGTGGCGATGGGCCTGGGCTGCCTGGTGGCGGAAGATCTGGCGCTCGGCCGGCTCGTGCGGCCGCTCACCTTCACCCATCGCAGCAAGCGCGAGTTTCACCTCGTCTATCCGTTGGCACGTGCCAACGATCCCAGGCTTGCTGCCTTCCGTGGCTTTCTTGCCGCCGAGGCCGAAGCCGAAGCGGCAACGTAGCGGCGCTCGCTACCAGTCGCTGGAGCGCACCATCTTCATCAGGTCGTCGGCCATGGTGAGCGCCGTAAGCACGCCGGTTTTGGGATTATCCGGCATGGCGCGGCCCAGACGCTGAAGTTTCAGCTCGCCGGAATCGGCCACGACCTCGAGGCGGCTCCCGTTGGTGCCGGGCGGCAGCGTGGGGTCTGCCACCAGTTCGATTTCGGTACGGTCGAGCCCTGCACCGCAGAGCGCGACCGTGACCGCCAGATTGGCGTTCTTCGGGTAGAGGCGGCCGGCGTCGGCAGGCTTGCCCCGGAAAATGACCGTCGGCTCCTTGATCGCCGCCAGGTCGAGTTCCTTTTCCGCCGGCGTGCCGCCCCAGGCATGCGGTGGCTTGATCGAGATGTATTTCACGCGCTCCAGCCTGCCGAGCCGCATGGCGAGCAGGCCGTCCAGGCCGGCAATGGCCCCGGACGGCAGACGCAGCCGGGCGCCGCCCTTCTCCGCCGCTTTCACGTGCTTTCGCCACAGGACCGGATCGCCATAGGCGCCGGTCGCGATCACCATGAAATCGATCCCCTTCTTCAGGATCTCCTCGCCCCAGTCGCGTACCGCCTGCTGGCTGGCGGCCTCGACCACTACGTCCGGCTTGAGCTTCAGGAGCGCCTTCAGCGTGTCGACGACGACAACCTTCTTGCCGACGGCCTTCTGCGTCGCCTTGACCCGGCCTGCCCGAACGAGCACGCCCACGATGTCGATCGGCGGCTTCTTTTCGCGAAATACGTCGAACAGCATCTGGCTGATGGCGCCATAGCCGATCAGGGCGATCTTCAATCGCTTGTTCTTCGCCATTTTCTCCCCCAGCCGGCGTAGTTCCGCGGGACTATAGCGGTCCGGCGCGGCCCTTGCGACCGCGGGAGGCGGCGGCTATAAACCCGCCCTCGCCGCGCGGGGTGTCTCCGTTTCTGACGGAGTGTAGCTCAGCCTGGTAGAGCACTAGCTTCGGGAGCTAGGGGCCGGAGGTTCGAATCCTCTCACTCCGACCAATCCGATGCCGATACCATCAGCATCAGCGGCGAGAGACACGGCGGGCAGAAATGCCCGCCGTTGATCTTTCAGGGACTCGGTTCGATCGGCGTTCTTCATCGAGGATCGACACGAGGCACGCAGATTCTGGCGCGCCAGGACAGGAAATCTGCCCGCTGAGAGGGGGCCGGCCAGAAGCCCCCACGCGGGGGGTCGGCTCTTGCGGCGCGCACCAGCGTGGCGGCCACAGGGCCGGCCGGCGAGGCCGATGCGGGGCCAAGACACATGACCACAAGAGCACTCGGCGTTGGCATCGCCTATCTGGGGGGCATCACGCTTATCGGAATCGGTGGCTACCTGACCGCTAACGTACTTCATCGCCCGGAAGCACCGCTGGCCTTCCGGCTGCTCATTCCAGCCAGCCACCGATGATGCGTTGCTTCTCTCCTACGACATGCTCGAAAGTCGAATTCTGCAGAGGGAATCTCTAGGGGTCCTGAGGCCAACAAGCCGCCGGGCTTAGCGATCTCAGTTGCAGCGCACTACGACGGACGCTGGGCCGCGCACGGACCTGGCGTCGCCGCGGGTCGGCATGTTGTCCATGTTGAGTACCGTGTAATTGTTGCCCTTGCACATGGCGAGAGCGCGACGCTGGCAACCGCCTGGACTCTCGCAGTTGATGGAGATGGCGGGGTTGCCGTCGGACCAAGTGACCATGGCGGCGGTGGAGCGAGTCTCACGATCGGTGCCGGGCTCACTTTTGGGATCGGCACAACCAACGACGAAGGCGACGGTACCGCCGACCAAAGCCCAGCGAATCGTGGATCGCAAGATCATCCTACGCTCTCCCCTCGTTGCACGATCCAACACCATAGCGCCCGAGCTAGGCGCATCGTGTCGGAAACGCATGCTCCGCAAGTCGACGAACAACCGCATGTCCGCTCTTCGCCTTAGTCGATATGCCTTGGTTCAATCGAGATCGACGACATTGCGAACCTCGAAGGGCTTCGGTGGGGTTCCTCGCACTTTCGCCGCGGTGCCGGGCAGGATTTCGAAGTCGGGCGTGAACAGGACGAGGATAGCACGCAGTTGATCGAAGCCGGTTCTGTTGCCTTCGAACCGAGCCTTGCCTGCCGCGATCAAGTCATCGAACGACGCTTGACCCATCATCACTTGGTTGAGATCGGCGCGGTTCACGGTCACCGTCAGGTCCGGGTTCTTCGCCTGGAACCCCTTGATGTTGGTGAGCGTCGCATTGGTCATCTCGATCGTGTACTGCTCGCCGTTGTCCGGCGTCACGAGGTTGATGGTGAATCGTATCCCCTCGGCCTTCTTCGGATCGAGGCTGATGCCGATGAAGTCGAGCCATTGCTCGGTGGACATCGCGCGGATCACGTCAGGGCCGGTCGGCCGAGGTGGGATGCCCCCAGGCAGGCCGTTGCGCAGCTCGAACGCGCCCTGCAGGAAGCTGTTGCGCACGCTGGTGCTTTCCGCCCGGTAGCCAAGCTGCTCGTAGACATCGGCGAGCACGCGGCGCGCCTGCTGGTTCTGCGGCTCGGCAAAGACCAGCTTGTTCAGGATCTCGGCGGCGAGCAGCAGCTTGTCCTGCGCCAGCAGTTCCTCGCCCCTGGCGATGATCTTCGCGGAGCCTCCCATCATCTCGACATACAGCGGCGCCGAATCTTTCGGAGACAGCGGGATCAGGTTGACCGGATTGCCGTCGTAGTGGCCAAGGAAGCGGTTAATCACCGCGCGCGTGTTGTTCTGCACGTCGCCGTGGTAGCTGCGCACGGCCCACCGGTCGCGCAGGCTCTTTGGCACCTCGTACACGTTGTGGATCTCGTTGATGGTCACGCCTTGATTGGCGTAGTGGAGCACCTGGTTGTTCAGGTTCGCATATGCGTCACGTTGCGCACGCAGTACCTCCTGAATGCGGGCGTTGCCCCAGCGTGGCCAGCTGTGCGAGGCGAACATCACCTCGGCTTCCTGCCCGAACTTGTAGAGCGTGAGGGCGATTTGCTTCGACCAGTTGTGCGCATTGCGCACCTGCGCGCCGCGCAGGGTGTAGATGTTGTGAACGGTTGCGGAGACGAGTTCCGAAGTCCAGAGCGCCTTGAACTGCGGGAAGTAGGTGTTCATCTCGACCGGCGCCTCGGTGTCGGGGACGTTCTGGAACACCATGTGCACGCCATCGAGCGTGATCTCCTCAACCCCCTTCTTGATCAGCCGGTTTGGCGCGATCAGGCCCGTGTTACCGTTGGCGACATTCTTGCCGATCGCCTGGTCGACGTGGCCGTGCGGACTGCGCTGCAGCAACACCGCGTACTGCCACTGCACGCGGCGCGACATCGCGTTGCCGGCGAAAACGTTTTCGGAGATCGCCGCCTCGAGAAAGCCCTCTGGCGCGATCACCATGACCTTGCCGCTGGCGGCGTCGGCTTCGTCGACGACGCCGCGCACCCCACCGAAATGGTCGACGTGCGAGTGCGAGTACACGGCCCCTACGACCGGGCGTTTTCCAAGCTTTTCGTTGATGAACTCGAGCGCCGCCCGCGCAGTCTCCTGCGCCGTCAGCGGGTCGAAGACGATCCAGCCCGTATCGCCCTTGATGAAACTGATGTTGGCGAGGTCGTAGCCGCGGACCTGGTAGACGCGACCGGGGACGACTTCGTACAGACCATAGCCCATGTTCAGGACGGCCTGCCGCTGCAGCGAGAGGTGAATGCTCTCGAAGTCCTTACCGGTCAGCAGCCAGCCGTAGCTCCCCATGTCCCACGCGACGTGGCCGGCGTCAGCCAGGATCTTCGTGTAGGAGGGCTCCGCGATGAACCCTTGCTTCGCCTCGTCGAAGTCTCGCTTGTCGGCAAATGGAAGCTCTGCCTTTTAGCCATTGCGCAGTTCGATGGTGAACTTCGACGGCGGTTTTCCGAGCGAGTCGAAGTGCCGGGTCGCGCTCGCGCCGCCGTCCGATGGAAGCAACGACACGCCTGGGGTCTGGGCTTGCGCGCCAATCGATATCAAGCCGGCAAACAGGGACAACAGTATGAGACTTGGCCGCATCATTTGAACACCCCATCTTTGGGTTTCATACCGATGGCGTTGCGTACCTAAGACGCATATTCTAAACGGCAACTACAGAGCGATACGCCGTTCACAAACTCTCATTCTAGCATTTATAGCGCCAAGATGGCGCGGGAGCTAGCAGAGCCGTCCCACGTCTAGGCACTACCGGTCGCATTCAGGTTGGCAAGGGATTGGGACGCCAAGCCCGTTCTTGGAACATGGGGCTAAGCAGTGTGGTGCCGCTCATTTACTACATGGACGGCGTTGGAAAGGGAGGCTGCAAATGCGCAACTTGACTGGCACGTTCTTGGCACTGGCTATGGCCATCACTGGTATCGCTGGATGTTCAACTCAACAAGCATCGACACCGCAAGCGTCGACACAGTCCTCGGCAATCCCGGGCGCTCCCATCGACTTTCGAGTGGTCCCTGAGAGAAATCCAGCGGGCTGCACGCGGTTCGACGCGGCTCTGTCACGTGTCCATACGTTGAGGGCTGCCGGTGACGCGGTTTCGGTAACGTCAGCTGGTGGCATCACCAGCAACATGACGCAGACATCGCCGGGCATGTACACCACGGACTTCAGTATGGGCGGCACAACGCTCCGGGTCGTTGCGAACGCGACGAGTTCACCGAAGTCACTCACCATCACCGAGCCCAGGCTCGGCTGCCGTTGGAGTGCTGTAGCTCCCTAGGTCGCCCTGCCCGATCTCATACAATCTTGGTGGCATGGTTCAAAAGATCGTCGCGCTGGTCGGCGTTGTGGCGAGACGAACGGCGCGCAGCGATGCGCGCCGTTTTTCGTGGTTCGGAAGAACAACCTAGCAAGGACCATGAAGGTCTCTGCCAGGCCGTTACATCTTGGGGAGGATGGCGATATCGGTCACCGGTCCGCCGATGCCCTCGATCTTGGCGACCAGCGTGGCCTTGCCAGTCGCAAGGTCGACCGACCAGAGCTGGTCACCCGTCATCGCCCAGGCTTCGTTCTTGGTGCCGTCGGACCAGATGTCGAAGGCGATGGTATCGACCTTGGCGCCCAACGCCCCGACGGTATTGAGGATGCCGTCGTTCGGCGGCGCCTGCTTGACCAGGGCGCCCGTGCCCGCATCGATGTCGAACAGCGCGGTTTCCGTGGTGCCTTTCACCGAGTTGGTGTAGGCGCCGGCGACCACCTTGGGCGTCTTGCCCTTGGCAGCATCCGTTTCGGCGAACTTCAGGCTGCCATCTTTGACGACCTTTCCGTCGTCGACGTTGACGCGCAGGCTGGTGCCGTCGCTGCCGATGACGCGAAGGCGATCTGCCACGGGATTGAAGTCCACCGTCGCGATGACTCCGGCCGGCAGCATGGTCTCCAGCTTGGATTTCATGGTCGCCTTGCCGTCCATACCGATGGTGTAGAGCGTGCCGTCGGCGGCCAGAGCGTAGAGCATGCCGTCTGCCGGGCGGACGTCGATGCCGAGCAAGGGGCTGGCTGCTCCGGAAACCTTCATGCGTTTGGTCGCCTTCTTCGCCGTCGTGTCGACGATGGCGATGGTGTCGCTGCCGATCAGCGCGGCGACGTCGGCGGCCTGGGCTGCGGTCGCCAGCGTTGCGGTGACCACCGAAGCGGCCAGAAATGCCTTCACAGTCATCATCATCACTCCCGGTTCGTTGCAGACCCAGCAGCGGGTCATGCTCTGGCTACCGACCGGGAAGCGGCATTGGATGCAGGTCCGAAAGAAATTCATTTTTTGCCGGACAGGCGCATCCAAACACATACCTGCGTCCGTATAGTAATTGGGGACATGGTCTTCAGGTGGGTTCGGAGGCAGAGCGGATGGCAGGGGATGATCGGCACAAGCCGAACGCGGCAGGCGCTCGATGACGGCTGTGTCGACGTCTCAGGACGACTCCGAGCGTCCTTCGGCCGTAGAGGCCGAGATTTCTGCCGCTATTGTCCGGTGCGCCGGTGGCGACCGGCTTGCCTTGCGGATCATCTACGACCGAGAAGCCGCCCGGATGGTGGGCGTGGCCATGCGCATCCTGCGTCGCAAGGACCTTGCCGAAGATGCAACGCATGAAGCCTTCCTGCGTGTCTGGCGTGGCGCACACGGCTTCGATCCCACACGCGGGAAAGCGCGCGCGTGGCTTTTCGCCATCGTCCGCAACCAGGCCCTGACGGTTCTGCGCAACGAGCAGCGCTTCGACACCGACACGCTCGACGAGAGTCACGAACCCGACTCCGGTGCCGCAATTTCAAGGCTGCCTGAATCGAGTGCATTGCGCCGCTGCCTGCAACAGCTCGACACCGGCAGGCGCAGCGCCATCGTCCTTGCCTACGCGCATGGCTTCAGCCACGGCGAACTCGCGGGCCGGCTCGGCGTGCCGCTCGGCACCATCAAGAGCTGGGTCCGGCGCGGTCTTCGTTCCCTGCAGGAGTGCATGGGATGACGCCGGACCGCGACGACAGCCCTCTCGCCGCCGAATACGTCATGGGCTTGCTCGACGCCGAGGCCCACGCCGATGCCGAACGTCAGATTGCTTCCGATGCCGACTTCGCGCGCGAGGTAGAAACATGGCGCGCCCGGTTTTCCCAGCTCGACGATACCGCCGAGGAAGTCGCACCTGCGGGCGATCTCTGGCAGCGGATCGACGGCAGCCTTTCCAAGGAAGCGCCCGTTGCGCCGGCTCCCGCCGTCGGCATCGTCGGCCGCTTCTGGAGAAGCCTTGCGGCGCTGCGGATCGCGACGCTGAGCAGTTCGCTTGTGGCCGTCCTATTGGCCATCGTTGCCGTGGCAACCCTGCAGCACGCTCAGGAGGTCGCTGCGCGCAAGCCAATCTACGTGGCGATCCTGATCGACGATGCGACCCGGCAAGCGGGTGCGGTCGTGAATGCCTTTGCCGACGGCCGCGTCGAGATGATCCCGCTGGTCGACATGAACGTCCCGGACGGTCGCGCCCTGCAAGTGTGGACGCTATGGAACAGGGAGATCGGCCCTCGCTCGGTCGGCCTGATTTCGCGGGCGAAAGCGACCCAGCTCGATCTCGAAAAGCTGCCAAGCACGACCGCCGATCAGCTCTTCGAGATCACGCTCGAACCTGCAGGCGGCTCGCCGACCGGCCGACCGACCGGGCCTATCCTCTACAAGGGAACGACCGCACGGACGCTGTGACGTCAGGCAACCAGCGGAAAGTGACAGGCGACCTCGCGGCCGGGCGCGATCTCGCGCAGTGGCGGCACCTCGGTGGCGCAGCGCGATTCGGCAAGCGGGCAGCGGGTACGGAAGCGACAGCCCGAGGGTGGATCGAGCGGCGATGGCGGATCACCCGGCTTGAGCTTGGTGTCGCCCAGCGGGACATCGGGATCAGGCTCCGGGATTGCGGCCATGAGGGCCGCCGTATAGGGATGCGCGGGCGAGGCGAACAAGTCTTCCGAGCTCGCCACCTCGCACAACTTACCGAGATACATCACCGCCACCCGGTCGGAGACCGACTTCACCACCGCGAGATCGTGGGCGATGAACAGCAGGGTCAGGCCGAACCGCGCCTTCATGTCTTCGAGCAGATTCAGGATCTGGGCGCGGATCGAGACGTCGAGGGCGGAGACCGGCTCGTCGCAGACGATCAGGCTGGGCTCCAGCACCAGCGCGCGGGCAATCGCGATGCGCTGGCACTGCCCGCCGGAGAATTCATGCGGCCGGCGGTTCCACACCAGATCGGGGTCGAGGCCGACGGCTTCCATGACGGACCGCACGCGCCGGGTCCGCTCGGCCGCATCGGCGACGCCGGAGACGATCAGCGGTTCGGCGATGATCTCGGCCACCTTGCGGCGCGGATTGAGCGAGGCAATCGGGTCCTGGAAGATCATCTGCAGCCGCGGCCGCACGGCGCGCAGCGCGTTGCCGCGAAGCTGGGTGAGTTCGTTGCCGTCGAACCGGACGCTGCCGCCCTGCGGCGGCGGCAGTTGTAGCAGCGCACGGGCCAGCGACGACTTGCCCGAACCCGATTCGCCCACCAGCCCTAAGGTCTCGCCCGTGCGGACCGCAAGCGTCACGCCGCTGACGGCATGAACGCGCCGGCCGCCGCCCACTGGATACTCGACGACAAGGTCGCTGATGCGGAGAAGATCGTTCATGCGCCGTTCGCCAGCGGATGGAAGCAGGAATAGCCGTGGCTGCCCTCGCGAGTCAGCATCGGCTGCTCGGCATCGCAGCGTTCCGTGCGGTAGCTGCAGCGTGGCGCAAAGGCACAGCCGCCAGTTCGCCGCGCGAGGTCGGGCGGGCGGCCGGGAATAGCGGTGAGCCGCGTATGCGTGCGGTCGCTCAGCCGCGGCAGCGAACGCAACAGCGCCTCGGTGTAAGGCATGCGCGGCGTGCGGAAGATCTCGCGTGTCGAGGCCATCTCCACGGCGCGGCCGGCATACATCACCATGATGTCGTCGGCGCGGCTGGCGGCAACGCCGAGATCGTGGGTGATCAGGATCATCGCCATGCCGCGCTGGCGCTGCTCGCGTTGCAGCAGGTCGAGGATCTGCCGCTGCACCGTGACGTCGAGCGCCGTGGTCGGCTCGTCGGCGATCAGGAGCTTGGGCGCGCAGGCGATCGCGATAGCGATCGCCACCCTCTGCCGCATGCCGCCCGACAGTTCGTGCGGATACTGCCCCGCCCGGCGCTCGGGCTCCGGAATGCCGACCTCGGACAACAGCTCGACGGCGCGCTTGTCCGCCGCCGCGCGGTCGAGGCCGCGGTTGAGCCGCAGCCCCTCGCCGATCTGGCGTCCGATCTTCATCACGGGATTGAGCGAGGTCATCGGATCCTGGAACACGATGCCGATCTCGCTGCCCAGGACGCGGCGAAAATCGGCAGCCGACAGCTTCCGAAGGTCCCTGCCCTCGAACAGCACCTGCCCCGCGACCTCGACACCCGTCGTCGCGCTCACCAAGCCGATCAGCGAACGCACCAGGACCGACTTGCCCGATCCGGATTCGCCAACGATGCCCAGTGTCCGGCCTTCCGCCAGCTCGAAGGACACGCCATCGACGGCCCGCACCACGCCGCGTGCCGTGGCAAAGCCGACACGCGCGTCGCGGACGGAGAGAAGCGGCTTGCCGGTCACGACGGGCGGCTCATAGGGCAGACCTGCGCGGGTCGACCATGTTGCGCACGATGTCACCCACGAAGTTGAGCGACAGCACGGTAGCGAACATCACTGCCGCCGGGATCAACGCCGTGTGCGGAGCCACGTCGAGCGCCTCGCGGCCATCGGCGATCATGCCGCCCCAGCTCGGTTGCGGCGCCGGAATGCCGAGGCCCAGGAAGGAGAGAGCGCCCTCGGCCACGATGATCACGCTGATCGCCACCAGCCAGAAGGCGAACATCGGCGGCAGCAGGTTGGGCAGGATCTCGCGCGTCAGGATACGCCAGTTGCTGGCGCCGATGGTGCGGGCCGCCAGCACGAAGTCGCGGTTGGCCCAGGCCAGCGTATTGGCGCGCGACACCCGCGCCGCCGCCGGGATCGACAGGATACCCAGCGCCAGGGTGACGTTGAACAGGCTCTGCCCGAGATAGGCGGTGAAGGTGAGCGCCAGCACCAGCGCCGGGAACGCCAGCAACACGTCGATGAAGCCCACGGCCAGCAGATCGACCTTGCCGCGGAAGTAGCCGGCACTCATGCCGATGGCGCCGCCAATCAGGAAGCCCAGGAACGGCGCGCAGATGCCGACGATCAGCGAAGTGCGGGCGCCGTAGATGATGCGCGAGAGCATGTCGCGGCCGAGATTGTCGGTGCCTAACAGGAACTCGGCCGAAGGCGGTTTGCGACGGAGGATGAGTTCCTGGGCCGCCGGATCGGGCAGACCGATCCAGTCGGCGGTGATCGCCAGGAAGACCACCAGCAGCAGCCAGCCGAGCGGCAGGACGAGCGCCCAGTGCAGGCGACGCCGCGGCCGCGAGGCCGATGTCGCCGCGAGCGCGGGCTTAGTTGCGGAAGCGGACATGGCGGACCCGCGGATCGAGCACGGCGTAGAGCATGTCGACCAGGAAGTTGATGATCACGAACCCCGCCGCGATAAACGACACGGTGCCCTGCACGAGGATGAGGTCGCGGTTGAAGATGCCGCCGAGCAGCAGGCGGCCGACACCCGGCAGTGCGAAGATCTGCTCGACGATCACGGCGCCGCCGATCAGCCCGCCAATATTGAGGCCGAGGATGGTGATCAGGGTGAACGACGAGGGGCGTAACGCATGCTGCAGGAGCACACGCCACGGCGGCAGGCCCTTGGCCCGCGCCAGCAGGATGAAATCCTCCTTAAGCGTGGTGAGCAGGTCCGAGCGCAGCACGCGCATCAGCACCGTCCACTCGATCAGCCCCAGGGTCAGGGCCGGCAGAATCATCGATTCGAGATTTTCCCACAGCCCGTCCGACAGCGGCGAGAAGCCGGTCGCGGGCAGCAGATCGAAGCTCACGGAAAACAGGTAGATCAGCAGGATGCCCAGCATGAAGTTGGGCATCGCCAGGAAACCGAAGGCGGCCGAAGCGGAGATCCGATCGAACAGGCCTCCAGGCTTGCGTACTGACAGGAGAGCGACCGGAATGGCGATGCCGAGCGCCACGAGCTGGGCCAGCACCATCAGCTCCAGCGACACCGGCAAGCGGTCGGCAATCGCCTGCGCCACCGGCTCGCCGTTGCGGTAGGAACGGCCGAGATCACCCGTGAGCGCAGAACCCAGCCAGTCGAAGTAACGCACCAGCATTGGCCGATCGAGGCCGAGATCGGCCCGCAGGCCCGCAATGTCCTGCGGCGTTGCCAGCGTCCCCAGGATCACGATCGTCACGTCACCCGGCAGGATGTTGACGATCAGGAACGTGACCAGGGTGACGCAGAACAACACCGCCACCAGCCGCAGCAACTGGCGTGCAAGCCAATGCATCGGAACCCCTTACGCGGTGGCGAAGACTACTTCGTGAGCCAGGCGCCTTCGACCTGCACGGCACCGCCCCGCAGCGCCGGAATGCCGTGCACGTTCTTGCGGGTGATGGCGAAGTCGATGTTGCTGCCGGTCCACAGCCAGACGGCGTCGTCGTTCAGGATCTTGATCAGGTCGCAATAGGCCTCTTTGCGCTTGTTCTCGTCGAGGCTGGTACGGCCGATCAGCAGCAGGCGGTCGACTTCCGCATTGTTGTAGCCCGAGAAGTTAATCGGGCTCTTGGAGTGGAAGTTGGCAAACATCTGCGGATCGACGTCGGCCAGGTCGATGATGCGCCAGCCGGTGACCTGGAAGTCGCGGCTCAGCGCTTCCTTGACGAGCTGGGTCTGGTCGACCGGCTTGATCTCGACATCGATGCCGACCTTCTTCATGTCGGCCTGGAAGACCTGTGCACCTTCACGGCCACGCGGCGTCGCGGTGACAGTCATGGTGAGCTTCACCGGCTTGCCGTAGTCGGCGATCAGCTTCTTGGCGGCCTCGGGATTGTAGCCCAGCGTGCCGGTGTCCTTGCAGACGATTCCCGACGACGGAGCGTACGGATCGTCGTAGACCGGGCGTAGATTCTGGCTCAGCACCGCGGCATTGGCCTTGCGGTTCAGCGACATAGAAACGGCCTGACGCACGCGCTTGTCGTTCAGCGGTTCGCGCTGGGTATTGAGCGGGATCACCAGTGCGCCGCTGCCGACCCACTGCAGGACGACGAGGTTCTTGTCCTTCTTGGCCTTGACGATGTTCTCGGCGCGATCCTCCCAGACCACCTGCACGTCACCTTTGACCAGGCTGGCGTAGCGGGCGTCGGAATCGGGCAGCGGCCGCACGGTTACACGGTCGAGATAGGGTTTGTCCTTGTCCCAGTAGTCCGGGTTGCGCTCGGCCACCAGACGGTCCGCCGCACGCCATTCCTTGAACACGAACGGGCCGGTGCCGACCGGATTGCGGTTGTAGTCGGCGCCCTTCTCTGTAGCCTGCTTCACGGAGATGATCAGCGTCACCACGGTGGGCTGAGCCAGGGTCTTGGGCAGCGCCGCATTGGGTCCGCGCATCTTGAAGACCGCGGTCAGGTCGTCCCCGACCTCAACCTTCTCGATGGCGATATAGGCGCGACCGGCAAAGCGGTTGGCAGGATCAAGCAGGCGGTTGAAATGGTCGGCTACCGACTGGGCGGTGAACGGCGTGCCGTCGTGGAACTTGACGCCGGGCCGCAGCTTGGCGGTCCACACGCTGCCGTCCTCGTTGGGTGTCATCGACAGCGCCAGCGCCGGGATGAGATTACCCTTGTCGTCCAGCCGCATCAGCGTGTCGTAAATCAATGACGCTGCTGTGACGGTCGAGTTGGAATAGACGCCGGCGCGAATGGGATCGAACCCTTCGAAATCGCTCTCGACGCCGATGGTGAGCGCGCCACCACGAACAGGCGCCGAGGCCGGCGCCTGCGCCAGTGCGGGCGCCGCAATGCCGGCTGCCAAAGCCGCTGCCAGACCGAACCTGCGTGAAAAAAGCTTCATCCTGCCCTCCGATGATCGCGCCGTTGACCGGCGTCGCACTATGGGGCGGGACGATAGCGTGGCGAGCGCCCGCAGCCTAGAAGTGAATGTGTCGCGACCCGTGCAGCGCCGCTACATGCAATAGGCCTGGGCCGCGACGACGGCGTTGAGGCCCTGCATCTCCTGCGGCGACAGGTTCGACGGGTTCAGCAGATTACCGCTGACACTCACCGACTGGTTCGACTTGCGCAGGCCCAGGATCGCGTTCTCACGCTGATCCGCGGGAATGCGGCCAATGATGCACTGGCACGTCTGCTGAGAGGCCGTGACCATGCATTCGCGCATGAGATCGTCGGCCCGTGCAACGGTCGACAAGCTCATCGTCAGGCCCACGACGAGGGCAACACCGGATACTGAGGCGATCACGCGCATGGGAGTCTCCAAAGGAAGACCCCCATCATACACGGACTGGACCGATATTTCAGCCGATCAGCCAGTTCCGCAGGAGGCCAAACAGGCCGGTCGCAAACAATATGGCCAGCGCCACATTACGGTAGAGCCGTTCGCTGGCGAGGCCGTGGAACAGCCGCCCCCCTACCCAGGCGCCGACCGCCATGACCGGAAACAGCACGACCGCCCGCACCAGCGCATCGACGCCCGCCACCCCCGTCGCCAGCACGATGACGATCAGCAGGAACTGCGTGAGGAAGTAATAGGTGACGATATTGGCGCGATTGACCTCGGGCGGATCCTTGCCGGAGAGCAGGTAGAGCAGCACCGGCGGGCCGCCGACACTGGTCGTGGCCATCATCGCGCCCGACAGCGAACCGACGATCACGGTCGCCACGGTCGAGCGCTTGCCGTGGTACTTCCAGCCCGTCCACATCAGGATGACGAAGGCCACGATGACGGCGGAGACTGCCGTCACGATCGTGTTCTTGTCGACGCTCGCCAGCAGCCAGACGCCGAGCGGCATGGCGGCACAGGCAGCGATGCTCATGGGTGTCAGCACCTTCCAGTCGGCGTGCTTGCGAACCTGCGGAAAGAGCTGCAGCGAGACCACGAGTTCGATGGCGACCACGGTCACGACCATCTCGGCCGAGCCGAACAGGATCGCGAAGATCGGCGCCATCAGCATGGCCGAGCCGAAACCGGCAAAACCACGCATCAGGCCGGCAATCAGAGTGACACCGATGGCGGTCCACAGGCCGGTCTCGGCAAACAACGACTGAATATACGGGAGCATGAGACAACAACTTCGAGGCGAGGGGCGGACAAACAGCAACAGACCCGCGGCTCCTCAGGAGCGGCGGGTCAGCACGTAAGTCGAAGTGTCGCCAGTCGTTTCATGCGGCGTGGACCTTCGACGATCTGCCGCACACGGTCAACAGCAATGAAGCTTCAGGCGCGCTTGCCCTGGCC
>CALROF020000146.1:0-16283 GCA_943369775.1 Reyranella massiliensis 521 | reverse complement strand
AGGCAGCCCGGTGAACTTCAGGCCGATAGTAGCGGGTCTTGCCCTCCAGCGGACGAAACCGTTCCCGCAGGACCTTCTTTGGAGGTCGCAATGCCTCGCCGGATGAGCCGGCAACGACGAGCGCCAGCGCGCCGGCCGCATAGGTCGGCACCGGCGCGAGGAAGGGCCTTGCCGTCCCGAAGACGCGGGCCAGACGATCGCGGACGTTTGCCAGCGGCTCCGGCTGATGGAATCCGGCACCGCTTTGTACGGCAATGATCCCGCCGCGGGAGAGCCGGCTTCGACAGCGACGGTAGAAGGTCTCCGAGAAAAGCTGTTCGCCGGGCCCGACAGGGTCGGTCGAATCTATGATGATGACGTCGAATTGCGACTCCGACCGGGCGATGTACTGAGTGCCGTCGCCCACCACGACCGTGGAACGTGGATCGGAAAAGGCTCCGGCCGATACATCCGGAAGAAACCGCTGCGAAAGCTCGATGACCTCGCGGTCGATCTCGATCAGGACGGCCTCCCTGATCGGGTGCTTGAGCACCTCCCTGAGCGTGCCGCCGTCGCCACCACCGATAATGAGCACCCGCTCCGCGTGGCCACACGCCATCAGCGGCACGTGCGCGATCATCTCGTGATAGATGTGGTTGTCCCACTCCGTCACCTGGACGACGCCATCGAGCACGAGAACTTTGCCGAAGAGCCGATTCTCGAAGATGAGGACATCCTGAAAAGCGGTTCGGCCTTGGTGCAGAACCCGATCGACCGACAGCACCTGTGAATGGTGATCGGACGACTTCTCCAGGAACGATCTCACGGCATCACTCCCCGTCTGTGTTCGGAGATGGTCAGCATGCCCGGCAAGAAGGCGCGCTTAAGCATCTCGACGGCCTTGTGGGGCTGTGCATCTCCGCACATGAAGACGTCTACCGCCGCATAGGCATGCTCCGGCCACGTGTGAATCGAGATGTGACTTTCGGCGAGCACGGCCACGCCTGTGATCCCCCCGTTTGGCGAGAAGGAATGCAGGTCGATGTTGAGGAGAGTGGCACCTGCAGCGTCTGCCGCCTTGCGTAGCGCCGCGTCCACCGCATCGATGTCGTCGAGGTTGGATGCCCGCCAGAGATCGACAATGAGATGGGTACCGGCGAATCGCATGCCGTCACGCTCGATGAAGTGGTCGTGGTCGAGCGCAGGTTCAGGCGAAGCGACGTGGCCGTTGGCGCGTCCATTCCGAAGCGTCGCCATGCCGACGCGAACGAATTTCTCCATTCAGTCTTCCCTCCTACGCAGGGACCCTGCTGATCAACGTGGACAAGAGAGATGCATCAGGCGCGTCGCCGATGCCGGATACGGCGCCTGTTCAGGCCGCGCTCGGCCCAGGATCGTCGTTGCCGTCGTGAGCTGGCGGAGCGGCCTTCCGATCAGGCACCGGAAGCTTGGCGACGTGCTTTCTCCCGACCGAATCGATCCTGGCTTTGGGAGTGAGCACTACGACGTTGTCCGGAAGTCTCTCCATTCCGGGCCGGCCTTGCGCACGCAAAGCCTCATTGTCGGTCCTGGATGTCATGTGCCACCTCCTCTGCGATGGACGTTCCTGCCGTTAGTCTGTGCGGGCCTGCGCGCACGCGATGATCCGCTAGCGAGTGCAACTCGCGAGCGCGAAATCAGCTATGTGTCGGGAAGCGCCGTTCCGGCCGCTTCGGCGTGCCAGTCACACCAAGATCAGCGTATTCTGTTGTCTTGGTGGATATTCCCCGAGCCCGGGTGCGACGACACGCGATGAGCTCGGGGCTAGATGCCCGCGATCAGGTTGCCCGTTCGGCGAAGGAAGCGACGGTAAGTCATGAACCTAAGCATGATGCTGTCATACGTGGGATATTTCGCACTGGAAGTCAAACACGGCGCGGCACCGATGGGGTGGCCGCATCGATGACTGGCCGGGCGCGATCGAAATCGTCTCGCGCCGGAAGAACGGCGGCTCTGACCTCGTCGCGGCGGGCATCTTCCCTGAAGAACTCAACCCGGCCGAAGCACCAAACACATCGAATGGCCGCACGCGGCACGTCGCGATTGCAGTCGTAGCAGTACAAGCCCACGAGCCGAGCGACCACGCTCCCCCTCCATCACGGCGCCGCAAATTCATGCGCCGACACAACGATCGTATTGTTGCGAGATGGCCCGGGATGGAGCGGACGTCAGAAGGTCGCGAACCCGTCCCGGGAGTAGGCATGCGCCTTGGTGGGCAGCCTCGGTTGATGAGCATTGGTTCGCGCGTACATGTATCGCAATGTGGCGACGCACTCGCGAATTTCAAGATTGCTGCGATGCGCGGTTAGTCGCTTTGACTTGATCGCGACCACTCTCGATGATGCTCTCCACAATGCTGAACCAAGACGAGCGCCCCGGCATCACGGTGACGAGCGAAGACCTCTCCGTCCTTTCCGAACTGGTTCGTGAGGCGATTGCCGATGGCCGCTACGTTTCGGCGTCTCGGCTGGCCGACGAGTTGCATCGTGCGCACATAGTCCTCGGCACGAAGGTGCCGGCGGATTGCCTGACGCTCAATGTGCCGGGGAGCTATCTCGAAGAACGAAGCGGTGCGACGCACGACGTGACCCTGGTGACGAGCAGTGGCCGGCGGTCGCTTGGCACGATCTCCGTTCTCAGCTCGGTCGGCACCGCGCTGCTCGGCCTGTCCGTCGGGCAACGCATGTCGTGGCTCGATTCGCGAGGGACACCGCGGTCCGTGCGGCTTCTGGAAGTAAGAAGCGGCAAGACCGCTCTTCAGCGGTAGAGCTTGTCGATCAGGGCCGAACCGAGGCCTACCTTGTCGTAGTGCGCCTTACAGAGCGCGATGTACTGGTGTACGTCGAAGTAGCCGTCCGGATCGCCCTTCTCGTCCAGCCAGACCAGTGGCCCTTTGACGATGAAGAACACCTTCATCGGCTCGGGATGGTCGTAGGCCACTAGCGTGTGCGCCTCGCCCGGCGTCTCGTAAATGAAGTCACCTTTGGTGGCCGTCCAATCGTGCTCCAGGTAGCCCCACTTGCCGGAGATCGTGTAGGCGAAGACCTCGTGCGGGTGATAGTGCCGGTTCACCAGCCCGGCGGCCTTGGCCATCAGGATGTCGCACCATTTGTTCTGGCTGGGCGAGATCCAGAGCGGTCGCGACGACACAGTCTCGGTGAAGGGCACGTAGTAGCGCTCGTCGTCGGTCGCCGCGTCGGCGGTATAGACCTCCGGCAAGGCATCGGGCTGGAAGACCTTCTCGATGGGCTTGAGGTTGCGCCAGAATTCCATCCCTTCCTCCTTTGTCGTTTTTTTCAGATGTGCATGCCGCCGTCCGCCATCACGACGCTTCCGGTCGTGAAGGAACTCTGCTCCGACGCCAGGAACAGCACCGTGCGCGATACCTCCTCGGCGCTGGCGTGTCGGCCGAGTGGGATGACGGAATCGAGGAACTTGGCCGCGTCGGTACCCAGTGCCTGCGTCAGCCCGCTCTCGACCTCGCGCTGGAAGTCGTTATCGATGGGTCCCGGCGCCACGACATTGACCCGGATACGCCGGGGTGCTGCTTCCTTGGCGACGGTGCGCATCAAGCCAATCAACCCATGCTTGGATGCGGCATAGGCCACGATGCCGGGATCGCTGGTGACGCCCACTACGCTTGACGTCATGACGATACTGCTGCCGTCCCGCATCTGCGGCAGCCCATATTTGCAGGCGAGGAAGGAGCCCTTGAGGTTCACTGCCATCACCGCGTCGAACACCTCCTCGGGGTACTCCGTCACCGGCCGGATGACGCCGCTGATGCCGGCATTGCTGAACAGCACGTCGATCGGCCCCCAGCGGGCGACCGTGGCGTTCACATAGGCTGCCGTATCGCGAGCGTCGGCGACATCGGCCAGCATGGCGGTGGCCCGGCCCTCCGGCAGATTCTTGAGCGCGGCACTCAGTCCGTCGCGATCGCGATCCACCAGCATGACGCGGGCGCCCTCTTCGACGAAGCGCCGCACACTTGCGAGGCCCAGGCTGCCGGCCGCGCCGGTCACAATGCAGGTCTTGTTCTCAAGAATTCCCATCTAGCCCTGCCTTGTGCCGCCGAGATAGGCGCGCTGGACCGCAGGATCGCGGGCCAGATCGGCCGCCCTTCCCGCTCCGACGACCCTGCCATTCTCGATCAAATAGCCACGGTCGGCGATGGCCAGGCTGCGCTTGGCGTTCTGCTCGACCAGCAGCACGGAGATGCCATCACCGCGGATGCGCTCCAACGCGCGGAACAGTTCGCCACAGAGCAGCGGCGAAAGACCGAGCGAGGGTTCGTCGAGCAGCAGGAATTCGGGCGCCGACATCAGCGCGCGGCCAATGGCCACCATTTGCTGCTCGCCACCGCTCATCGTCCGGGCCGTCTGCTCCAGCCGCTCGGCCAGTCGTGGGAAAAGCGCCAGGACGCGGGCACGATTGCGGTCTTCGTCGGCGCGCGCGCGACGGGCGAAGGCGCCCAGCAGCAAATTCTCGCGCACTGTCAGCTCACCGAAGATGCCGCGTCCTTCCGGCACCAGGGCAAGGCCTGCTTCGACAATGGTGTGGGCGGGCAATCCCACCAATTCGCGCCCACCGAGCGTCACCCGTGTACCTGTGCCGGGACGCTGCAGGCCAGCCACTGCTTTCAGAACCGAGGATTTGCCGGCGCCATTGGCGCCTAGCACGACCACGATCTCGCCGGCACCGACCGTCAAGCCGACATCATCGACGGCGCGATGCCTGCCGTACTGGACGGAGAGATGGGCGACCTCAAGCATCGCCATCATCTCCGAGATAGGCACGCACGACCTCGGGATCGGCCAGCACCTGTTGCGGCGGGCCGGACGCAATCAAACGGCCCGTGTTCATGACTAGCAGGCGTCCGCAAAGGGAGCGAATGGCGTCCATGACATGCTCGACCAGCAGAATGGTAATGCCCTGGCCGCTGAGGCTGCGGATCAAGGCGATGCCCTCTTCCAGTTCGGTTGGATTGAGGCCGGCCAACCATTCGTCGAGCAGCAGCAATTCGGGCTGCAGCGCCAATGCGCGGGCAAGCTCAAGCCGCTTCTGGTCGATATAGGTGAGTTCCCCTGGCAGCGTGTCGCGTGCTCGGCCGAGCCCCACCCGGTCGAGCAGCGCATCGGCCGTCGCCTGTGCAGCGGTCCCCCAGGCACGGCTGCGGCCGAAGGCAAGGCCAGTCAGGACGTTGTCATGGCAAGAGAGTGACGCCAGAGGCCGGACGAGTTGGAACGTCCGCGCCACGCCCAGCCGTGCAATCGAGTGCGCGGCAAGCCCGTTGATCGCCTGTCCCTTGAACGCAACGCTGCCTGCGTCGGCCTTGAGTGCACCCGACAGCAGATTAAGCACCGTGGTCTTGCCCGACCCATTCGGCCCCAACAGGCCGACCACTTCACCGGGTTCGATGGAGAAGGACAGTGCATCGACCGCGACGAGCCCGCCGAAGCGACGCGTCAGCCCGTCGACCTGTAGAAGCGCGCTCATGCCGGCCGCCGCACGGCCTGCTCGACCAGGCCCGCAATGCCGCGCGGGATCGCATAGACGATCAGGATGAAGACCAGCCCGACCATGATGCTGAAATGGTTGGGAAAGCGCGCCAGCAGAAATTCGAACAGCAAGGCCAGTGGCACTACGCCCAGCACGGGCCCATAGAGACGATGGACGCCGCCCAGGAGCGCCATGATCAGGACGGTGAACGACACGACCGGATTGAAGGCGATGGCGGGATCGATGTAGGTCCAGCGCGGCGCCATGATGGCGCCGGTCAGGGTCATGAACACGGTGCTCAGCACGAACAGCGCGACCTTAGCTCGCGTCGTATCGATGCCGGTGTGCCGCGCCACCGTCTCGTCGTCGCCGATTGCCCGCAGGGCCAAGCCGAGTCGGGAGCGACCGATGAGGAAGCCGGCCACAAAGACCAGCACGGCCAGCGCCAGCAGTTGCCAGTAGATTTGCGCGGCGGTGATGTCGGTGAAGACGTAGCGCCCGAGGGTGCGGGTCTTGTTGACCTCCCACCAGGTCACAAGCTGGCGGACCAGCTCGGCGAGGCCGAAACTAAAGATCACGAAGTAGACGCCCGAGAGCCGGAGCGTCGACAGGCCGACGAGTGTCGCGACCACGACGCCAACGCCAGCCGCGATCGCCAGGACGGCGAGCCATGGCAGGGTCTCCGCGAAGACGGCCGTGGTGTAGGCGCCGATGCCGAAGAAGGCGACGGTCGCCAGCGACACGTAACGTGTCGGCCCGGAAAACAGGCTCCAGGCCGTTGCCAGCACGGCATAGCTCACGATGTTGATGGCAAGCGACAAGCCGTAGTCACCAAAGAGAAACGGCACGCAGGCCAGGATCGCGGTGGCAAAGGCCCCGCCCAGGATCGACAGGCTCTCGCGGCGGCTCATCGGCTCGACCGGCCGAGCAGGCCCTGTGGCCGGACCAGCAGCACGATCAGGAAGATCGCGTAGGTCGCGGCCAAGGTCAGGCCGGGGTCGATGAACACGGCGACGTAGTTCTCGACGAGGCCAAGGATCAAGCCAGCGATCAGGGCACCCAGGAGGTTGCCGACGCCGCCCATGATGACCACGATCAGCGCCTTCAACGTGAAAACGACACCGAGATTGGCGTTAAAGGTGAGAAACATCGAGACCAGGACGCCTGCCGCAGCGACCAGAGCCCCACCCAGGGCGAAGGCCAGCGCCGACGCCGTACGGACATCGATGGCGACGAGTTGGGCCGCCACCGGATCGACCGCCACGGCCCGCACGGCCGTGCCGAGCCGGGTGCGCGTCAACGCGAGATAGAGGCCGAGGCCAATCACCACGGCAAGCACCAGCGCCAGCAGGCGATTAGCCGCAACCGTGGCCCCGGCGATATTCAGAGGTATGCTGAGGAAGGAGTAGCTGTAGTAGGCGCCGCCGAAGATCGCGAGCATCACGCCCTGGATCACGAACAGCAGTCCGAAGGTCGCCAGAATGCTGTCGACCTCCAGCGCATCGCGGGTCTTGGCCCGTCGCACCAGGGGCTGCAGCAGGATCCGGTAGATGGCATAGCTCAGCGCAAAGGCGAGTGGCGGCACGACCAATAGGCCGAGCAACGGGCTGAGCGCCAGGCCGGAGTAGAACCAGAGAACTGCAAACGCTGCAGCAATCAGCAGCTCTCCGTAGGAAAGGTTCATGATGCGGGCGACGCCGTATTGCAGCGTCAACCCCATCGCGACTAGTGCATACATGCCACCGAGCGTCACGCCGGATAGCGTCACTTCGAGCAGCATCGGCGCTTACCTGCCGGTCTGGTGTCCTTCTTCGGGACTCACGGCTTCCAGGGCGCCTTAGGCACCGTCGGCGTGCCGACGCCCGGACGCTGCGGGGCGACACCGACGAAGAAACCGTCCTGCCACTGACCGATCAGCCAGTAGTTGTCCTTCATCTGGTTGTCGACCAGCTTCACCTTGCCCAGCACCGTGTCGAACGTGCCGGTCTGCAGCTCCTTGATGATGGCGGCGCGGTCGATCTTGCCGACCCGCTCGATGGCCTGCTCGAGCATCTGCAGCGAGGAGTAGCCAATCTGGCTGCCCCAGCGGTCAGGCCCGCGCTTGAACATTTCCTCGTGCTTCTTGGCATAGGCCGCCGTCGAGGCATTGTCCTTGGACCAGCCGCCGAGCGACATGATGCCATCGGCATTGGCGCCGAAGCGCTGCGGGTACATCGGGAAGCCCACGCCGACGCCCAGGAACATCACCTTGGGCGCATAGGACGCGACCTTGGATTGCTCTGTGAGCGCCATCGTGTCGGGCGGATAGGAGAAGGCGACGAAGGTGTCGGCGCCCGAGCGCTGCGCCTCACCGATGAGTGGCGAGAGATCCTGCGTGCCGATCGGGTAGCTCTTGTCGTAGGCGAGCTTGAAGCCGGCATCACCGAAGCTCTTGCGTGCGGCCTGGCTGAGATCGATGCCGAAACCGTCGGCAATCGAGATCATCGCGATGTTGGTGCCGATCTTGCCCTCGTCCCGCATCTTCTTGAGAAGATCGGCCAGCGCATCGACGTACTGCTTGCTGGTTCCCAGCAGCCAGAAGCTGTTGGGCCAACGCTTGGCGAGCTCCGGCGCGCGATCTGTCACCGCGCTGAACGTGAGCTGCGGATAGCCGTACTTGTTGAACACCGGGCCGACCGCGAGGTTGAGGCCGGTGCCCCAGGGCGGAAACAGGAAATCGACCTTGTCCTGGGTGACCAGCCGCTCGACGGCACGGACCGCCTCCTCGGAGTTGGAGCGGTCGTCGTACTCCACGACTTCGATCGGCACGCGTTTGCCACCGATCATCAGGCCGCCTTTGGCGTTCACGTCCTTCACCCACATCTCGTAGTTCGGGATCTGGGTGATGCTGGCGCCGCCGGCATTGGGGCCGGTCTTGGAGATGGCGTAGCCGATCTTGACCTTGTCCTGCGCCGAGGCCGGCGCGATGGCGAGCATGGCCGCGGCCGAAACCGCGAGCGCGCCCAAAGCCATTCGCATCATGGCGTGTCCCCTCTTGCTAGCGTTTCCTCTTGTCTTATCAGTCTTGTTATTACGAACGCACGCTACTCTGGAGTGACTCCAGACTATATCGTTTGGGGACCAAATCAATTCTGATTCAGGCAGCCAGTTCGAGAATCTCCATCACCTGATCCGGTCCCGCGATCGGCCTCGGATTGTTGAGAACGGCGCGGTCGTGCATCGACTTCTCCGCGACCTCGCGAAAGCGATCCCGGCCGACGCCAACCTCCGACAGCCGCCCTGGCAGGCCCAGCGACTTCACCAACGCTTCGACCAGATCGCCAGCCGCAACGTCGGGTTTGCCGAAAGCCTCGCCGACCCGCTTCTGGCGTTCGCCATTGGCTGGCAGGTTCCAGCGCAGCACCGACGGCAGCATCACGCAGGAGGTGTGGCCGTGCGGCACATGGCAGGCGGCGCCCAGAACGTGGCCGATGCCATGACTTGCACCGACGCCGACGCCCGACGTGCCTGCGCCGATCGACAGCCACATGCCGAACTGCAGGTCAAGCCGCGTTTCCATATCGTCGGGCTTCGCCTTGTGCGCCGGCAAAGCGCGGGCCAGGAGCTTCAGCGCTTCCGTCGCCGTGCCCAGCACGAAGGGGTGCGCCTGCTGCGAGCACAGCCGCTCGACAGCATGGTCGACCGCCTTGAGCCCGGTCGAGAGCATGAGATCCATCGGTGTCGCCAGCGTCGCGGCCGGATCGAGCACGATCACCTGCGGCACGATCAGGCGATGGCCGAAGCTCTCCTTGATGCCTTTGCGCGGGTCCGTGATGCCGGCAAAGGCGTTGAATTCCGCGGCCGAGAGCGTCGTCGGCACCGCGAGCATGCGAATGGCGCCGGCTGGCGGCTTGATCGCTTCGGCGGGCGGCGCAGCCCCTTCCTTCGGCTTGCCGGCTCGATAGAGATCGAGATCGTCGACGTTCGTGGCGTTCTGCCAGAGCGCGATCAGCATGACCTTGGTGGCGTCGATCACAGAGCCACCGCCGACCGCGACGATCAGGTCAGCACCGGCCTCGCGCGCTCGTGCCGCGCCTTCGATGACGCAGGGCCGCGGCGAATGCGCGGTGATGCCCGCATAGACGCCGGCATAGCGATCGCCGAGATCGCCGATCACCGAGGCAAGCAGCGCACTTTGCGCCACCGACTTCGAAGTCGTGACGAAGACCCGCTTGGCTCCCAGACGCTCGGCCTCCGCCCGCAGCGCAGCGCCTGCGGGCCTGCCGTAGACGACACGTTCGATGTCCTGATGCCCGTGAATGCCGTTCAGCATGACGCTCCCCTAACCGATGTGCCGGCGATAGAGCGCCAGCATGCGTTCGTAGTGTTTCTCTCGCGCCGCTTCGTGAAGGTTGCCGCGATCGGAGAAGGCATAGCCGTGATGCGTGCCCAGCTCCGTCTCAACACGCGACGGAAAGGGCGCAGACGCCAGCAGCGTCTCGAATTTGGTGACCTCCGGCAGAGGCACGTAGGTGTCGTGCTCGGCGAAGGCGTAGTAGCCCTCGGCCTTGATGCCGTCCAGCATCAGGTGCGGCGAGTCGGGCTTGTCGGTGATCAGGCGCGTTCCGTAGTAGGACGCGAAGCAAGCAATGCGATCCGGGTGCTTCGCCGCCGCCGCCGTCACGAAGGCGCCGCTCATGCAGTAGCCGACCAGGCCAACCTTGCCCAGTCGGGCATCGGGCAGCGTCGGCAGCACATCGAGGACGGCGCCGGTGTCGGACGCGACCTTGGCATTGGAGATCGAGGCGACCATGGCGAACATCTTCTTCAGGTTCGCCTCGCCGTCGGGGTGATTGCGCGTCGGCCCCAGGACGAATTCGCGCGTGCTGCGATAGTAGAGATTGGGCAGCAGCACGTAGTAGCCGGACTGCGAAATGCGCCGGCAGATCTCGCGCAGGCCCTCCCGCACGCCGGGCGCGTCCATCAGCATGAGGACAACCGGGAGCGGCCCACCGTCGTCGGGTCGCACCGTATAGGTGTTCATGGCGCCATCTTGCGTGGCGATATCAAGCTCGCGTTCGATCATGGCCGGACGGTACCGGCCTGCACGGGCATGGTCTATAACCCCGCCTTCCCTACGAAGTTGAGGAGTGGAACGAGATGCCCGAGGCCAGTCGTGGCGCCCTGGAAGGCCTGAAAGTCATCGACCTGTCGCGCGTTCTGGGCGGCCCCTATTGCGGCCAGATGCTGGCCGACCATGGCGCCGAGGTCATCAAGGTCGAACCCCCACAGGGTGACGAAACCCGGCTCTGGGGTCCTCCGTTCGACAAGGAAGGCATCTCGGCCTACTTCGCCGGCATCAACCGCAACAAGCGCACCATCGCCCTCGACCTCTCCAAGCCCGAGGGCCGCGAGGTGCTGATGAAGCTGCTCGAGACGGCCGACGTGCTGATCGACAACTTCAAGACCGGCACGATGGAGAAGTGGGGCATCGGCTATGCTGACACTCTTTCCAAGAAGTTCCCGCGCCTCGTCCACGCCCGTGTCTCGGGCTTCGGCGCCGACGGCCCCCTGGGTGGTTTTCCGGGCTACGATGCCATGGTGCAGGCCTCGGCCGGCCTGGTCTCGGTCAACGGCTCGCCCGAAGGCGGCGAGGTTCGCATCGGCGTGCCCGTGGTCGATCTCTCGACCGGCATGAACGCCACCATCGGCATCATGATGGCGCTCTACGAACGCAACCGCTCGGGCAAGGGCCAGTTCGTCGACGCGACGCTGTACGACAGCGCCATCGCGCTCCATCAGCCGCATGCGCCTAACTACTTCATGGCCGATCTCAAGCCGAAGCTGGTCGGCAACAGCCATGCGAGCCTGGTGCCCTACTCCAACTTCCCGACCAAGACGCGAAACATCGTCGTCGGCGCCGGTAACGATGGACAGTTCCGCAAGCTCACGCAAATGCTGGGCAAGCCGGAGCTGGCCGACGATCCCCGTTTCAAGACCAACGAGGAACGCGTGGCCCATCGCGCCGAGCTGGAGGCCGAACTGCGGGAACTCCTGAAGGACCGCGATGCCAACGAGTTCTCCCAGGAGCTGATGAAGGGTGGCGTGCCCTCCGCCGCCGTCCTCGAAGTCCCCGACGTCATGGAGCATCCGCACACCAAGCATCGCGGCATGGTGTGGGAGAAGGACGGCTGGCGGAACGTCGGCAATCCCGTGAAGCTCTCGCGCACGCCGCCCAAGGTTCGCACCAAGCCCAAGAAATTCGGTACCGACACCAAGGCCGTTCTGGCCGAAGCGGGTTATTCGGCGGCCGAGATCGAGAAGCTGGTCGCTTCCGGCATCGCTTTCACCGAACTCAAGAAGTAGAGGGCTCGCGATGTTTCAATCCGACCTGCTGAAGGGAAAGCGCATTCTTGTCACCGGCGGGGGCACGGGCCTCGGCCGCTCGATGACGCACCGCTATCTCGAACTCGGCGCCAACGTCGTGATCTGCGGCCGCCGCGAGGATGTGCTGAAGGAAACGGCCGCCGAACTGGCCAAGGAAACCGGCGGCGAGATCGAGACCGTGGCCTGCGACGTGCGCGTACCGGATGCAGTCGAGGCCATGATGGACACGATCTGGGCCAAGCGCCCGCTCGATATCCTGGTGAATAACGCCGCCGGCCAGATCCTCGCGCAGACCCACAAGATGTCCTCGCGGGCGATCGACGCCGTCCTCGGCATCGTGCTGCACGGTTCGGCCTATTGCACCGTCGCGGCCGGCCGCCGCTGGATCGACGCCGGCGAACGCAACAAGGTGGTGATGTCGATCCTCACGGTCTCCTCGCTCACCGGCGCACCGTTCACCGTGCCGTCGGCCATGGCCAAGGCCGGTGTGTTGGCCATGACCAAGAGCCTGGCCGTCGAATGGGGACCCAAAGGCATCCGTACCTGCGCCATTGTCCCCGGCCCCTTCCCGACGGAAGGCGCGTGGAGCCGGCTCATGCCCAAGGAGCGCGGCGGCAACGAGGACATGACCAAAGCCATCCCGATGCGTCGTGTCGGCGAGCATATCGAGCTCGCAAATCTCGCGGCGTTCCTGGTGAGCGACGGTGCGGGCTACATCAACGGCGATGCCATCGTGATCGACGGCGGCAAGATGCTGCAATCGGGCGGTGGCGGCGCCAACACCGCCGCCATGCTCGACTGGACAGACGAGCAGTGGGAGGCCATTCGGCCGAAGAAGAAATAGGTCAGCGCCGCTGTCTTGATTGTCCACCGGCGAGAGCACTACGCTCCTCTCAGATGAGGGAAGGAGGTATCGCCAATGGATCCACCTAACCGGAACAGGTGACGCGGCACCGGAAGTCCGCGAGCCAATTATCCCGGCAGCCGCGAGGAAAGCAGGCAGGCCAAACTTCCTGAATGGGAGGGGATCATGTCCCGAGCGAACCCCGCCCGCCGCAAGTGGGCGGGGTTCTGTTTTTGCCGTCAGGGCAGCGTGATCTTCGTCACGGTGCGCTGGCCGGCAGCGATCTCGAATTCCGCTTCTTTCCTGGCATCGCCCTTGATCGCCACCACCACGTATTTGCCGGCCGGCAATTCGAAGTTGCCGAACGGCTCATAGAGCGTGGTTATATTCGTGCGCTCGCCGTAGATGTCGCGGCCTGCGCCTTTGATCTCGATCGTGTCGACGCCGGGGGCGTCGAAGGCAGCAATGCCGGCATCGAGCGCAAACTCGATATCGAGCCGTTGACCTGCCTTGATCTCGAACTTGAACGTGCGATCGACGGCGTCCGACTTGATGTGAGCGCGGTAGACGCCGGCAGCCAGATCGAACTTGGGGACACTGCCGTAGGCGTTGGTGACGGAGGTTTCGTTCTCGACCGGCTCGGCGCCGGCGAAGATCTCGATGAACGGATCGCGCAGTGCCGGCCCACCCTTGGCGAAGACGATCGAACCCTGCATGCGGCCGACACCCGCCACGATCTCGACCGCGGTCGTATCGCCCGCAACGACCTCGACGTCGCGCTCGACCTTGGCGCCACCCAAGGTCATCGTCACCGTATACTTGTCCGCCGCGACGATGGTCGACGTTTCCGGATCGAAAGAGTTGAAGACCGTCGACCCGTTGCTCTTCGATACGACCTCCCAGAAAACATCGCCCTTCTGGTTCTCGTCGGCCGTTCGCTTGGCACGAAGCGCGAGGCGGCCTGCATTCAGAACCACGTCGAGGCGATTCATCTTGCCGGCCTCTACCCTCACGGTTGCCTGGCGCTTGACGGAACCGATGCTGACTTCGACCAAATAGTCGCCCGGTGCGATCTCGGTTTCGATCAGGCTGTTGTTGGACGTCTGGACATATTCCGGCTCAACACCCCGCGGCATGGGCTTGTAGAAGACCCAGACAATGAAGTCCTTGCCAACCAGCGGATCGTCGCCTTCGGCAAGCCGGGCCGACCCTTCGAGATTCCACTCCGGCTTGGGTTCGGCCTTCGGCTGCGCCGGTGGAGGCGGTGGTGTGGCGGGTGCCTTCTGCCGAGCAGCCTCGACCGCCTGACCAATTGCCTTGCTGAGTTCACCGGCATTGCCGGCCGACAGAGCTAGGCCGCCGGTAGCGGCCGCCATGCACTCGAGCTGCTTCGCGGCCTGTCGATCCTGGATGTCGAAGCCTACCGTATGCACGACGAGCTTCACATCCGCCTTCTTCAGCTCCGCTGCCACTGAGCAGGGATCGGCCTTGCAGGTCTCCACACCGTCCGAAACGAGAATGACGCTGGTCAGTCCTTCGCTGGACTTGAGTTGCTCCGCCGCCATCTTCACGGAGGCCGTCATGGGCGTCATGCCCTTGGGCGAGATGCCGTTCACCTGCGCCATCAACGCATCGGCATCGACCGGGCCAACCTGCCTCAGAACCTCTATGTCGCCGCAATCACCTTTGCGGCGATGGCCGTAGGTCACGAGGCCGAGTTGGTCCTGCGGCCGCCAGTCCTTCAGGAGCGAGCGGATAGTCTCGCGCGCAACCTCGATCTTGGTCTGGTTGCCGACCCTGCCCCACATCGAGCCGGACGCATCGAGCACGAGAAAGACTCGGGCGCCATCCGGCGCCTGGGCAGTGGCTGTGCCGCCGCCCCAGGCAACGAATGTCAGAACACCACACAAGACGGCAACGAGACGACGGACCATGCAACTCCCCTGAAGAGGCGCCCGACTATACACGGGCCATGCGCGATGTATGGCTTTCAGCTCTAGCCGACCGTATCGACTTTCTGGGAGGCGCCCTCATCACCGATGTGGTGACGGCCGGCAATCCAGGCTGTCACCAGATCGTAGAACACCGCCAACACAACAGGGCCGACAAAGAGCCCGATCAATCCGCCCGCCAAGGTGCCGCAGATCACGCCGGCCAGGATGACGGCCATGGGTGTCTGCAGGCCGCGGGCCATGAGGATGGGGCGCAACACGTTGTCGAGCAGTAGCAACGGCACCGTGTAGGCGGTGAACAGCGCTGCGGCCAGCACCGGCTGCTCGAACCATACCCAAATGATCACCGGAAGCATGACGATGTTGGGACCGACCTGGACGATTGCCAGCACAAGGCAGACGAACGTAATGGCGCCGGCGAAAGGAACGCCGACCACCAGCATGCCGATGCCCAGCAACGCCGATTGCAGCAGCGCGACGCCAATCACCCCCTGCGAGACGTTGCGAATGGTCGAGCCGGTGATTTCGACGAAGTGGCGACCCCGCGCATCGGCGATGCGGCCGGCCAGCCCACTTACCGTTTCGCTGAGCCTTTCCGCATAAGCGAGCAGGATCCCCGCCACGATGATAGCTCCGGCGAACTGCAGGACCTCGAAGACGACACCTGCGGCGATCCGGCCGATCCAACGGCCAAGCGAGGCGATCTCGCCAACATGGGAGGCCAGCAGGGTCCGAATATCTGCCGAGCCGTGTTTCCAGAAATCGTAGAGCCGTTCGCCCACGAAAGGCCACGCGCGAACCGATTCCGGCGGAGGCGGCACGACGTGATCGCCCCGCAGCAGCATCTGCGCGTAGGCATTGAGTGTCTCGATGGCCGACCCTGCGAGAACGACGACTGGTGTGAGGAGCAGCACCAGCAGAAGGATCGATAGCAGCGCCGCTGTCAGTCCGTTGCGCAAATGAAGGTGCCGGCGCATCACCTTGAACAGCGGATGGACCGCCACCGACAGGATGATGGCCCAAAGAATCAATGGCGCCACCGGCCGCAGGAGCAGCAGGCTCACATAGACCACGCCAGCAATCAGGGCGATGCGGATTGCGAGGTCGATCGCGAAATTCGATACCTCTGCCTTGCCCTTTTCCGTCTCGAGCATCGCCATCTCTCCCCGCCGTTCTGGCGAGAAGCTTATCGCACGGCTTGCGGCTTGGCGGTATTCACTACGCGCACAAGGTCGCCGTCGACCAGCCCGTCCGGCGGGCTTTCGATCACGCGGTCTTCGGCCGTCAGGCCGCTGCCGATTTCGACCACCTGGCCGAGATCTCGGGCGATGGTGACGGGCTTCAGCTTCACCTTGTTGTCGGCGTCGACGGTCGCGACGCGCAGCCCTTTGCGGTCGAAGATCAACGCGCCGGCCGGAATGGCCAAGGCCTGCGTGTTGACCGGCAGCTCGATGCGCGTGTTGGCGAAAGCGCCCGGCATCAGTTCGCCGTTGCGGTTGTCGACGACCACTTGCATGCGGGTCGTGCCGGTCTGCGCGTCGACCGCCCGCGCGGACGCCTCGACCTGGCCGTTGTAGACCTTGCCGGGATACTCGGGGACG
>CALROF020000145.1:0-16320 GCA_943369775.1 Reyranella massiliensis 521 | reverse complement strand
GTGTCGGCATCGAGGCCATGATCGGCGCGGCCGGAGCGGCTGCCTCGACCGGCGCCGGCGCAAAGGCCGGCGGCGCGACGGGAGCCGCCGGCATAGCGGGCGCCATCGCAGCGGCCGGCATGGCAACGCGACCGACCGGCGGCGGCGCCATCGGCGCAGCGACGGGTGCCGCCGGAATCATCGGCGCGGGCGCCATGGCGGCGGCCGGCATGGCGATGCGTCCAACGGGCGGCACGGCCGGGCGGCTCAATGCCGGCTGGCCTGTCTGTGACGGGCGGTTCATGTCGAGCGACAGGTAGTTCGGTGCCGGCTGCTGCGAAGCCAGCGCGGCGATGCCGGTGGCGACCACCGAAACGCGCATCCGGCCCTGCATCGTGGCATCGAAGGTCGAGCCGAAGATGATGTTGGCGTCGCCGTCGACTTCCTCGCGGATGCGGTTGGCCGCTTCGTCGACTTCGTGCAGCGTCATGTCGAGGCCGCCGGTGATGTTGATGAGCACGCCCTGGGCGCCCTTCATCGAGTGATCTTCCAGCAGCGGATTCGAGATCGCCGACTCGGCGGCAACACGGCTGCGGTCCGGACCTTCGGCCTCGCCGGTGCCCATCATTGCCTTGCCCATCTCGCCCATCACGGTGCGGATGTCGGCGAAGTCGAGGTTGATGAGGCCCGGCATGACCATGAGATCGGTGACGCCGCGCACGCCCATGTGCAGAACATCGTCAGCCATCTTGAAGGCGTCGGCGAACGTCGTCTTCTCGTTGGCGATCTTGAACAGGTTCTGGTTCGGGATAACGATCAGCGTGTCGACGACCTTCTCGAGCTCGGTGATGCCCTGCTCGGCCGACTGCATGCGGCGACGGCCCTCGAAGTGGAAGGGCTTGGTCACGACGCCGATGGTGAGAATGCCCTGCTCGCGCGCCGCGGCGGCGATGACGGGTGCCGCACCGGTGCCGGTGCCGCCGCCCATGCCGGCGGTAACGAACACCATGTTCGCGCCGTCGAGGAGCTGAAGGATTTCGGGCAGCGCTTCCTCGGCGGCCTGGCGACCGACCTCGGGACGTGCACCCGCACCCAGGCCCTGAGTGATGGTGATTCCGAGCTGCACGCGCCGATCGGCCAGCGACTGGCCGAGCGCCTGGGCGTCGGTGTTGGCGACGATGAACTCCACGCCTTCCAGCGCGGCGCTGATCATGTTGTTGACGGCGTTTCCGCCCGCGCCACCGACACCAATGACGGTGATACGCGGCTTAATCTCCGACTCCTTTTGAGGGAGACTGAGGTTGATTGTCATTCGGCTTTCTCCACGCAAACGAGGGGGTTATCTGCTCGGAGCGTCGGCGTGGGACCCCTTTTTGGGTGGAGTCCCTTCACCGCCACCGGCTTATTATTCTTTCTATCTACAGCCTGTTGGGGATTGCCATTCCCCACACAACATATTGCCTAAAAATTTTCCCGTATCCAACTGCCAATCCGACCGATGCGTGTTGCCGGCACTTCCGATGCAGCTGGCTGACTTTGCGTGACGGCGTGGTTGTGAAGCGCGAACGACAAAAGACCTGCGGCCGCAGAAAATGCAGGCCCGCCGGTCGAATCTGCGAGTCCGGCGAGCCTGAGCGGCGCCCCGGTACGAACTTTCTTATTCAGGATCGCCGCCGCAACTTCCGGCACGCCGTCGAGTTGGCAGCCACCGCCGACCAGAACCGCGCGTCCACCGGCCAACTTATCCACACCGCTCGCTTCGAGTCGGCTGCGCACCAACTCAAACGTTTCTTCGACGCGCGGTCGAATGATGCCGACGAGAATCGACCGAGGGATGTGATTGGGTCGAGTGCGATCCTCTTCACCGATCAACGGCACGTCGATGATGTCGTACTCGTCGTTGGGCTTGGCGACGGCGCGGCCGATCTGCGTCTTCATCCGCTCTGCATGCGCCAGCGGCGTCGAGAGGCCGCGGGCGATGTCCCGTGTCACGTGCTCGCCGCCAACGGGGATCGAATCGACGTGCACGAGGTGGCCTTCATAGAAGACGGCGATCGAGGTGGTGCCCGCCCCCATGTCGATGAGCGTGACGCCGAGGTCGCGCTCGTCGGAGACCAGGGAGCTCAGCCCGGCGGCATGGGCCGCCACGACCCGGTCGGCAATCTCGAGATGGGCTCGGCGCACGCAGACCTGGAGGTTGCGCATGGCGCCGCTGGCTGCGGTCACGAGATGGACATCGACCCCCAGCCGCTCGCCGAACATGCCGCGCGCGTCCCGGACCGGCGTGCCGTCGACCGTGTAACCGATGGCAGCGGAGTGGATGATGTCGCGGTCGGCAGTCTCGGCGGGCAATTGGATGTGCTGCTGGACGCGCCGGACATCGCGCTCGCCGATCTCGTGATGGCCGATCGCGACTTCCAGGCTTTGGTTGTGCGAGGCGGCCGACCCGCCGCTGACGCCCACGATGACGTCCCGGACATGCTCGCCGCACATCTCTTCGGCGGTCGAAACGGCTGACGAGATCGCTCGCGTGGCGGCTTCCATGTCGATGATGTTGCCGCAACGCATGCCTTGCGCCGGCTGGTGCCCGATGCCGACCACCCGAAGCCCCTGCCCGTCGACGCGCGCCACGAAGCAAACGACCTTGTTGGTTCCGATGTCGAGCGCCGCAACGACGCCGTTTCTCGTCTTCGCCACGATGTCCCCCGTCTCTACGCGTACACGTCCAGTATCACATCAATATCACGCCGGCCCGGGCGTAGGCTCGCCCGTGTTGCGTTTTCTAAGATAAAGCTTGTCGGGCAGTCTGAGATCGACGACGCCGAACTCACGTGACAGCAACTTGTGCTGACCGTCGAGCTTGGCGAGCTGCTGCAAGGCGGCAACAGCGTCCTCCTCCGGCAGCCAAATCTCGACGCCATTGTTCAGAACCAGATTCCAGCGGCGCTGCCCGACCCAAACGGCGGCACGCAACTGTCGTGACACGGCCGGCTCGTAGGTGAGCAGCAGCAGCAGATCGCCGACATGTTCAGGTGCGCCCGGACCGCCGAGCAGCAGCAGGCTTTCGGCTCCCGGCGGCATGCGGCTCGCGCGCACGGTGCGACCGTTCTTGTCGATCAGCGTGTACTCGTTGCCGTTCTGCCAGATCGCGACGGCGCGACGCTCCTTCAGCATGACGTAGAGCGTGTCCGGCAGGCGGCGTTCGACGGTGGCCCACTCGACCCAGTCGATCGCTTCCAGCCGCCGGCGCGAGGCCTGCAGGTCGATGCCGAGGAGCGAGTCGCCACGGCTCACGTTCAGTGCAGCCAGGATGGCGCTGCGCTCGACATAGTCGCGGCCTTCGACGGTGACATCGGCCAGCTTGAACGGCGTGATCGCACCGACGACGGCGCGCGACGCAGCATCGATCCGGTTCTGTGCTTCGACCAGCCATCCTTCGTGCCACGCCCACCAGCCGCCACCTCCGCCACAACCCAGCAGCAGCACGATGACACCGAGCAGCAGCGGCTGACGCCAAAACGGGCGGCCGGACTTGCGGATCGGTGCACGCTTCTTGCGGCGATCGTAGTCGCGCCGGGCAGTGCCGGCCTTGGGAGTGGCTTTCTTGGGGGCGGTGGTCACACCGGGGACCTCGCGTGATCGATCATCCAGGTCATGAGTTCCGGCCAGGAAATGCCGGCCCACTTCGCCTGCTCCGGCGCCAGCGAGAGCGGCGTCATGCCGGGCTGGGTGTTGAGTTCGAGGATGACCAGACCGGACGTACCGGGCTCGGCGTCGTTCCAGCGGAAGTCGGCGCGGGCGAGGCCGTCGCAGCCAAGCGCCTGGAACGCCGTGAGTGCCCATTGCTTGGCCAGCTCGTAGACATCCGCGGGGATCGGTGCGGGGATCAGGTGCTCGGTGATACCGTCGGTGTACTTGGCCTCGTAGTCGTAGAACCGGGTCTTTGGCCGCAGTTCGGTGACGGCGACGGCCTTGTCGTGCATCACTGCGACGGTGAGCTCGCGGCCGGGTACGAACTTCTCGACCAGCACACGCTCGCCAAACGCGGCTTCGGCCGCTTCGACGGCTGCGAGATTGTCGCCTTCGCGCACGATATGCACACCGACGCTGGAACCCTGATCGATCGGTTTTACCACATAAGGGCGCGGCATGGGATCGCCCGATGCCAATGACCGCCGCTCGATCACCTTGCCTTCGGCCACGCGCAAGCCGAGCGAGGTGAAGACGTGGCGTGCCATCGGCTTGTCCATGGCAATGGCCGAGGCCAGGAGACCGGAGTGCGTGTAGGGCACGCGCATGATCTCCAGCACACCTTGAATGCAGCCGTCTTCGCCGTAACGGCCGTGCAGAGCATTGAATACGACGTCGGGTCCGCCGCCTGCCGCCGGCCGCAGGAAATCGACCAGCGCACGCAGGTCGCGCTTCACGTCGTACTCGACGACATCGTGCCCGCCTTCGCGCAGGCCTTCGGCGCAGGCCTTGCCGCTCACCAGCGAAACCTCACGCTCGGGCGACCAACCACCCATCAGGACCGCGACGCGACGCGTCATCCGGAGACTCCAATTCGACGAATTTCCCACTCGAGCCGAACACCCGTCTGCTCGAACACACGGCGGCGAACTTCCTCACCCAGCGCCTCGATATCGGCAGCCGTTGCCGCACCGAGATTGATCAGGAAGTTGCAATGCTTCTCCGAAACCTGCGCCTCGCCGATACGCAGGCCGCGGCAGCCGGCTTGCTCGATCAGCTCCCAGGCCCTGCGACCTGGCGGATTGACGAAGGTCGAGCCGCCGGTACGGCTACGTGGCTGGGACTCGGTGCGGGCAGCATCGATCTCGGCGATGCGGCGGGCGATGGCGAGCTGGTCGCCCGGCGTCGCAGCCAGGCGGGCCGAGGTGAAAATCCAGTCGGCCGGCGCCTCGTTGTGCCGGTAGGTAAAGCCCAAACCGGCAGCGGTAACCTTGTGAACGCGGCCGGTACGGTCAACTGCCTCGGCCGAGATCAGCACCTGCGCGAGGTCGCCCTGATAGGCACCGGCATTCATGCGCAGCGCGCCGCCGATCGTTCCCGGAATGCCGCTCAGGAACTCCAGGCCGGCCAGAGCATGATCCCGCGCCGTCAGTGCCACGTTGACGTCCGGCGCCCCTGCTCCCGCAACGACCACATGGCCTTCGACGTCGATGCCGGTGAAGCCGCGCATCAGGCGGATGACGACACCCTTCACGCCACCGTCGCGCACCAGCAGGTTGGAGCCGACACCCAGCACCGTCACCGGCACATCCTGTGGCAGAGCCGCGAGAAAGGCAGAGAGATCTTCGACATCGGCCGGGCGGAACAGCACTTCGGCCGGACCGCCGGCGCGGAACCAGGTCTGCGGCCCGAGCGGCGCGTCAGCCGCCAACCGACCCCGCGGCTGCGGCAGCCGGTCGATCAGGTGGGGCTTGGACGTCGCGAGTGCCATCATGCGACCGATCCGGAATCGTTCGCCACCGCGCGCGGACCGGCTTTCTCGGCAGCAAGCTGCTGGATCTGGCCGGGCAATGCATGGGCCCAGGCCGTGATGTTGCCAGCGCCAAGACAGACCACGACGTCACCGGGGCGCGCCATCTGCCAGATCATCGCCGGCAGGTCGCCGGGCGCGCCGAGCGGCGTGACATCGCGATGGCCTGCCCGCTGAACCAGGCCGACCAGCATGTCACGATTGACGCCTTCGATTGCCGCCTCGCCCGCCGCATAGACATCGGCAATGATCACCGCATCGGCGTCGGTGAAGCAGGCCGCGAACTCGTGGCGCAGCGCGCCGAGACGCGAATAGCGATGCGGCTGCATGACAGCGATCACGCGGCCCGAACCGCCATAGGCCTGGCGCGCGGCGCGCAGCACGGCGGCGATCTCGACAGGATGGTGGCCGTAGTCGTCGATCACCGTGATGCCATGGGCCTCGCCGGTCTTGGTGAAGCGCCGCTTGACGCCGGCGAAGGAAGCCAGCGCCCGGCGGATGGTCTCGTCGGGCAGGCCCATCTCCTGCGCCACGGCAATCGCGGCCAGGGCGTTCTGGACATTGTGCTGGCCAAACATCGGCAGGCGCAGGCCGGTGATGGTGCGCGACTCGTTGGTGGCGCGGTGCTCGATCATCACGTCGAAGTCGGCGCCGCTGCGGTCGAGCTTGAGGTTGATCGCACGTACATCGGCATTGGCGCCGATGCCGTAGGTGACGATGCGGCGGTCAGCGACGCGCGGCAGCAGCGCCTGGACCTCGGGATGGTCGAAACAGAGGACGGCGAAGCCATAGAAGGGAATGTTCTCGACGAAGCGGACAAAGGCGTCGCGCAACGCGTCGAAGGTTCCATAGTGGTCGAGATGTTCCGGATCGACGTTGGTCACAACGGCGATGGTCGCCGGCAGCCGGAGGAACGAGCCGTCGGACTCATCCGATTCGACGACCATCCAGTCGCCACCGCCGAGGCGAGCGTTGGTGCCGTAGGCGTTGATGATGCCGCCGTTGATGACCGTGGGATCGAGCCCGCCGGCATCGAGCATGGACGCGACCAGCGACGTGGTGGTCGTCTTGCCGTGCGTGCCGCCGACGGCGATCGACCATTTGAGCCGCATCAGTTCGCCCAGCATCTCGGCGCGGCGGACCACCGGCACAAGGCGCGCACGGGCAGCCAGGACTTCGGGATTGTCCTTCTTCACGGCGCTCGAAACGACCACGACCTGGGCGTTGGAGATATTGTCGGCGCGGTGGCCGATGGACACCTTGATACCGAGGTCACCGAGGCGCCGCGTGTTGGCGCCCTCGGCAACGTCGCTGCCCTGGACCTTGTAACCGAGATTGTGCAGGACCTCGGCGATACCGGACATGCCGATGCCGCCGATGCCGACGAAGTGGATCAATCCGAGGTCGAGCGGCAGCGCCCTCATGCGGGAACTCCTGAAGGCTTGAGAGAAAGGCCGGTAAGTTCGGCCACGACGTCGGCAAGCCGGGCGGCGGCATCGGGACGGCCAGCGCCGTGCGCGGAGGCGGCCATCGCAGCAAGCCGCTCCGGTGCGCCGAACAACGCCGCAAGATGGCCGGCCAGGGTCGCCGCATCGAACGACGCGTGCGGCACGACAATGCAAGCCCCCGTCGCCTCGAAAGCGCGGGCATTGGCCGTCTGGTGATCGTCGGCAGCGTAGGGATATGGGATCAGGATCGACGGCCGGCCAATCGCGGCCAGTTCGGCCACGGTCGAGGCGCCGGAACGGCCGATCACGAGATGCGCCGCCGCGATGCGCCGCGGCAGGTCGGAAAAGAACGGCGCCAGCTCCGCCACGACACCATGCTTTGCATAGATCTTGCGGACGCTGCCGAGATCTTCCTCTCGGCATTGCTGGACGACCCTGAGCCGCGGCCGCAGGGCCGGCGCGAGCGAGAGCAATGCCTGGGGAACGACCTGGCTGAACGAGGCCGCCCCTTGACTGCCGCCGAATATCAGCACGTCGATGATGCGACCATCGTTCGGCGGACGATAAGGCGAGGCCCGCAGCGCCCGCACCGGTTCACGCACGGGATTGCCGACGAGCCGTGCCCGCGTATCGCCGTCAGGGATAAAGCGGGTGCGCGCAAACGATGTCGCGATGAGCCCTGCGTTACCCTGGACCATGCGGTTCGCCTTGCCGAGCACGGCGTTCTGTTCATGCAGCATCGCCGGCAACCGGCGCAGCCGGGCGGCGACCATGGTCGGCACGGATGCATAGCCACCGAACCCAACCACCGCCGACGGCGCGATGCGTCCCAGCACACGCCAGGCATCGAACAGGCCGACCGCTAGGGTGAGCAGCGCCTTCGCCTTGCTCGACAGGGAGCCCGTGGGGCTGGCCGACCGAATATAGTGGATCGGCCGGCGCGACAGCGCGCCCTGCCATTGCCGGCCACGCGAATCAGTCACCAGTGTGAACGGCATGCCCCGAGCCTCGAGCTCGCCAGCCAGCGCCTCGGCGGGAAAGACATGCCCGCCGGTGCCGCCGGTCGCGAGGACAACGGGGCCGACTGCCGCCATCAAACCGCCTCCCGGAGGCCGGCATGTTCGCGCGTCAACGACAGCATCATGCCGAGACAGATCGCCATCGCCAGCGCCGACGAACCACCATAGGAGATGAACGGCAAGGTCATGCCCTTGGCGGGAATGAGCTGAATGGTCGAGGCCATGTTGATGGCCGCCTGCAAGCCGAACTGCACCGCAAGACCGGTCGCCGCCAGGGTAATGAACAGGCTCGTCTCCTTGGAGGCACGCGACATCGAGCGCAGGGTCACGAAGCCGAACAGGCAGAGGATCAGCAAGCAAACGACGAGACCGAATTCCTCGCCCGCCACGGCCATGACGAAGTCGGTGTGGGCGTCGGGAAGCTGCGCCTTCACCGTACCCTCGCCCGGCCCACGACCGAACAGCGAGCCGTTCATGAAGGCTTCCAGCGACGTGTTGACCTGATAGTTGTCGCCCGACGACGGATCGAGGAAGCGATCGAAGCGGCTGCGGACATGGCTGAACATGAAGTAGGCGCCGATCATGCCGCCAGCGCCCGCGACGGCGCCGAAGCCTGCGACCCACATCGGCAGGCCGACGACGAAAAGCTGCACGGCCCATACGGCGGCCACGACGACGCTCATGCCGAGATCGGGCTGCAGCACCAGCAGCGCCAGCACGCCGCCAACCAGCACCGTGGACAGAAGATAGCCCGGTGCACGCCGCTCGGTCCGGCTCTGCGCCAGCAGCCAGGCGGAGATTACCGCGAGGCTCGGTTTCACGAACTCCGACGGCTGCAGGCTCGACAGGCCTGGCACGGAAATCCAGCGCCGCGCGCCCTTGATCTCGATACCGATGACGAAGGTTGCCGCCAACAGGACAACGCTACCGCAGAACACAAGTAGCGCCAGCCGGCGTACATGCCGCGGCGAGGCGAGCGATATCGCCAGCATCAGCAGGAGTGCCAGCGGCAGGAAGAGGAACTGGCGCCGGGCGAAGACGAAGGAGTCGGCGCCGATACGTTCGGCGGCCGGCGGCGAGGCCGCAAGGGTCAGCAGTACGCCGAAAGCCATGATCGCCAGGATGGCCCCCAGCGACCAGCGATCGACGGTCCACCACCACTGCCCGATAACGCTGCGGTCGTCGCGCGGAACCTGGATCAAGCCGCCCTCCCCAAACTCTCGGCCCCCGGCAACGCGCGCGCCATGGCGCGGAAGGCATCGCCGCGATGCTCGTAACTCTTCCACTGATCCCACGAGGCAGAGGCCGGCGACAGCAGCACCACCGCCGGCTCCGTGGCCTCGCGTTGCGCCAGCGCATGGGCTGCATCGAGTGCCGACTTGAGATCGCCACAGCGGGTGTAGGAAACCTTGCCGTCGAGCTGCCCGGCGAAAAGCTCGGTGGCCTCGCCGATCAGAAAGGCATGACGGATACGGTCGAACCAGGGCTCGAGCGACTCGACGCCACCCTCCTTCGCCTGGCCACCCAGGATCCAGTAGATGTCGCGATAGGACGACAGTGCCCGGGCCGTCGCATCCGCGTTCGTCGCCTTGCTGTCATTGATGTAGACGACGCGACCGACAGCCGCGACGCGCTCCTGACGATGCGGCAGGCCTTCGTAGGTCTTGAGGCCACTCACGATCCACTCGCGCGGCACGTCGAGCCAGCGGCAGGTGGCCCAAGCACAGGCCGCGTTCTGGGCATTATGGTCGCCCGGCAGGGTCAGCACGTCGGAGAAGTCGACAGTGTAGCCATCTGCATCGACCAGCATGCCAGCGCGGTAGGACACACCGCCGGCAACCGGCCGGTCTAGTGCCACCGGCACACAGGTGATTCCCGTACGCGCCGCCATCTCGCGTTCGACCGCACGCGAGGGCTCGTCCTCGGTGCCGATCACGACGCAGTCGCCGACGCGCTGGCGCGCAAAGATGTTCTTCTTGGCGGCGATATAGCCCGCCAGGTCACCGTGACGATCGATATGATCCGGCGTGATGTTCAGCCAGATCGCGACATTGGCACGAAAGGTCTGCAACAGTTCGAGCTGATACGACGACAGTTCGAGGACATAGATGCCGCCCTCGCCCAGGGGCGCGAGATCGAGGGCGCCGCGACCAATATTGCCGCCGACCTCGCATCGCAAGCCGGCGTCCTGAAGGATGTGGCCGATCAGGGCCGTCGTCGTCGACTTGCCGTTGGTGCCGGTGATGGCGACGAACCGCGCTTCCGGCTGGGCACGTGCCAGCAGCTCGACATCGCAGATGATCGGCTTGCCGGCGGCGCGCGCAGCCGCGGCCGCCGGATGTGGTTGGGGCAGAAGATTCGGGATGCCGGGGCTCATCACCAGGGCCGTGACGTGCGACCAGTTGACAGTCGACAGCTCGGCGACGCGGGCACCCGCCTTTGCCGCCTCGGCACGCGACGACGCATCGTCGTCCCAGGCGATGCAATCGATCCCTGCCGCCGTCAGGGCGCGCACGGTCGCCAGGCCGGAGCGCGCGAGCCCCACCACGACGAACGACGAACCCCTGAGGACGGCGAGATCGATCATTCGCTCACCTCAGCTTCAGGGTGGCCAGGCCGGCCATCGCCAGGATGGCGGCGATGATCCAGAAGCGAAAGACGATGGTGGGCTCCGCCCAGCCCTTCTGCTCGAAGTGATGGTGCAACGGCGCCATGCGGAAGACGCGGCGACCGGTCCACTTGTAGGACAGAACCTGCACGATCACCGAAACGGTCTCCAGTACGAACAGGCCGCCGACGATGGCGAGCACGATCTCATGCTTGGTGACGACCGCCACGGCGCCCAGCGCGCCACCGATGGCGAGCGAGCCGGTATCGCCCATGAAGACCATGGCCGGTGGCGCGTTGAACCAGAGGAAGCCGAGCCCTGCGCCGACAAGTGCCGCCAAAAGGACGGCAAGCTCGCCGGAGCGCGGGACATGATGCAGGTAGAGATAGTTGGTGAGGATCGTATTGCCGACAACGTAAGCGATCAGGCCGAACACTACCGAGGCCATGATGACCGGACCGATCGCCAACCCGTCGAGGCCGTCGGTCAGGTTGACGGCATTGGAGGCGCCGGTGATCACCAAGACACCGAAGGCGACGAAACCCACGACGCCGAGCGGGATCAAGAGGTCCTTCAGGAACGGAACCGCCAGCATGTAACGCAGCGGCGTCGGCGAAGCCTGCGCCACCAGGTAGACCGCAATGCCCGAGGCGACGACGGAGAGAGCCAATTTCAGCTTGCCCGGCACGCCCTTGGGATTGCGCTTGGTGACTTTGAGGAAATCGTCCCAGAAACCAACTGCACCGAAGGCAAGCGTGACGCCCAGCACGATCCAGACATAACGGTTGGTCAGGTCCGCCCACATCAGCGTCGCGGCCGAGAGGGTGATCAGGATCAAGAGCCCGCCCATCGTCGGCGTGCCCTTCTTGGTCACGAGATGGCTGGCCGGGCCGTCGTTGCGGATCGGCTGCCCCTGCTTCTGCTTGCTGCGCAGCCAGCGAATCAGCGGGCCACCGATCAGGAAGCTCAGTACCAGTGCCGTCAGGAAGGCGGCAATCGACCGAAAGGTCAGATACTTGAAGAGATTGAGGGGGCTGAATACGTCCGCCAGCGGATAGAGGAAATTGTAAAACATTCTTAGCGTCCCGCCTCGCCGCCGCTTGCCGCCACAACGGCATCCACGACGATTTTCATTTTCGACCCCAAGGACCCCTTGACCGCCACGACGTCGCCCGCACGCAGCGACGCCGCAAACTCACCCGCGAGCGCCGCCGAATCCGGCCGGTGTACGCCGCGCTGCGCCGGAGTCAGCCTCGACCACAGCGCCTGCATATGCGGTCCGCACAGGAAGACCTGCGCTGCGCCGCTGGCCGCCACCGCATCGGCGAGGTCGGCATGCAGAGCATCGGCGCCTTCGCCCAGCTCGCGCATGTCGCCCAACGCCAGCATGCGACGGCCACCTGCCTTCGGCTCCGTCCGCGACAGCACCGCCAGCATGGCGCGCATCGACACCGGATTGCCGTTGTAGCTCTCGTCGAGCAGCTCGATCGTGCCCGCTCCGAACTTCAGCAGACGGCGTGCGCCACGACCTGGCGAAGCCTTTACCTCGGCCAGTACGCCGGCAGCTTTCACGACATCCGCACCCAGCGCCTCGACTGCCGCAAGCGCCGCCACACTGTTCAACGCCCAGTGTTCGCCTGCCGCGCCCAGCCGATACTCGATCCGCTGGCCATGGATCAAGGCGACAAGGTCGCTGCCTGAATCCTGCAGGTTGGACGAGACAAGTCTGGCGTCGGCAGCCTCGTCACGACCGAAGGTGACGATGCGGGAAACGCCGAAATGGCGGGCTTTTTCGGCCAGTCGCACAAAGTGGCGATTGTCGCGATTGAGCACGGCAACTGCACCTTCGGCCATACCGGCGAACAGGCAGCCCTTCTCGTCGGTGATCGCCTCTTCGCTGCCCATGTGGCCGATATGGACCGGCCCCACATTTGTCACGACGCCGACATGCGAGCGGACCTGGCGCGCCAGCGGTTCGATCTCGCCGGGATGGTTCATGCCGATCTCGAAGACGCCGTAGCGCGCCTCGCGCGGCAGACGCGCCAGGCTGATCGGCACACCGACATGGTTGTTGTAGCTCGCGATGCTGGCCGAAGTCGGCGCCTGTGCCGACAGCATGGCGCGCAAGGCATCCTTGGTGCTGGTCTTGCCGACCGAGCCGGTGACGCTGGCGATGCGTGCCTTGCTGCGGGCACGCGCGGCATGACCGAGATCGACCAGCGCCTTCATCGTGTCGGGAACACGGATCAACGTACCGCGCGCCCCTTCTACATCCCGAGACACGACGGCAGCGGCCGCGCCTCGCGCCAGTGCATCGGCGACGAAACCATGACCGTCGGTCGTCTCGCCACTCAATGCGAAGAAGATATCCCCCTTGCCGACCGCGCGACTGTCGAAGGTGACGCCCTCGGCCTCGAAGGGAGCGGTCATCGAGATCGGTGACAGCGCCGCCTTCACCTCATCGGACGTCCATAGCGCGGTCATGCGGCGGCTCCCGCAAGCTCGCGCGCAACCTCGGCATCGTCGAAGTGATGCGTGACGCCTTTAATGGTCTGGCCGGTCTCGTGGCCCTTGCCGGCGATCAGCAGCAGGTCGTCGGGACCAGCGAGCGCAGCCATGCCAGCCTCGATGGCGGCATGCCGGCCGTCCCTGGCTTCGATCCAATTTCTCCGATCGGCCGCGATGCCACGCAGGATCTCGGCGCGAATGGCCTCGGGCTCCTCGCTACGGGGATTGTCGTCGGTAACGATCGCGAGATCGGCCAGGCGCGTCGCGATCTCACCCATCACCGGCCGCTTGCCACGATCGCGATCACCGCCGCAGCCGAAGACCACGACGAGCTTGCCACGTGCAAAGGGACGCAAGGTGCGCAGCACCGTCTCGAGCGCTTCCGGCTTGTGCGCATAGTCGACATAGACGGCGGCGCCAGAGCGATGCCGCGCGACGAGCTGCAGCCGGCCCGGCGCGCCGGTCAGGCTGGCGAGGCCCGCAACCGCGCGGTCTGGATCACCGCCGGTCGCCACGACGAGACCGAGCGCTGCCAGTGCATTGGAAGCCTGGAAGCCACCGACCAGCGGCAACGCGATCTCGTAGCGCCTGCCCAACACCTCGACGGAAAGAACTTGTCCGGTCGGCGTCGGGTCGTCGGCGATGAGGCGGAACTCGCGGCCGCTGTTGCCGTAGGTCCAGAAACGAATGCCTCGACGCCGGCACAACGCCGCAAGGGCTTCGGCGCGATCGCTGTCGCCATTGACCACGGCCGTGCCGGCCGCCGGCAACAGAGCCTCGAACAGCCGTGCCTTGGCCGCGAAGTAGTCGTCCATCGAGGCGTGATAGTCGAGATGTTCGTGCGTGAGATTGGTGAAGGCCGCGGCCGACAGACGAAGGCCATCGAGCCGGTGCTGGTCGAGGCCGTGGCTGGAAGCCTCGATCGCCAGGTGCGTCACACCCTCGCGCGCCAGAGTGGCAATGTCTTCATGGAGCTGCACCGGATCGGGCGTCGTCAGGCCGCCGTCGCGGACCAGGCCGGGCGAGACGATGCCGAGCGTGCCGACGCTCGCGGCGTTGAAGCCCATCGTCGACCAGAGATGGCGCACGAAATGGACAGTCGAGGACTTGCCGTTGGTACCGGTCACGGCGGCGATGGTGTCGGGCTGGAGGCCGGCAAAGGCTGCTGCCATCAGCGCCACGCGCCGGCGCGGATTGCCATCGCGCAGAACGACGATGCCGGGATCGAGCGGCGGCAGTGCGGCGTCGGCCGCGGCAAGGATCGCGACCGCGCCCTTCTTCACCGCATCGGCCACGAAGGCTGCGCCATCCTGCTTGGCGCCGGAAAGCGCTGCGAACAGATAGCCCGGGCGGACCTTGCGCGAGTCGAGCGTCAGGCCGGAAAGGATGGGATCGCGCGGGAGTGCGGAGGGGAATGCAGTGCCCTCAGCGCTTCGGCGCATGAGTTCACTCAGACGCAACGCCGCGCGCTCCCGGACTGGGCGCTGCCGCCGTCTGCCCGGGGGCCGGGCGGACCGGCAGAGCCTTGCGATGGTCACCCGGAGACCGTCGAGCGCTGACCGGAGTGAGTTGCGGCTGCGGCGCGACGGTCGCGGGCACCGGCGTCGAGGCGATCTCGATCGGCGGCAGACCCTCCTTCAAGTCGCCCGGCAGGATGCCGTAGAGCGACGCGATATTCTCGATGATCACCTTCACCGACGGCGCCGCGACCCAGCCGGCCGTTGCATAGCCGCCGGTCTCGGGCAGGCCCTTGGGCTCATCGAGCGAGTACATGATCACGAACTTGGGGTCGTTCATGGGGAACATGCCCACAAACGAGCTGATCAGGGCCTTTTGGCGATAGCCTCCGCGGCCGGGCTTTTCGGCCGTGCCGGTCTTGCCGCCGACCTCGTAGCCCGGGAGGCTGGCGTTCTTGCCGGTTCCTTCGACCGCGTTCAGGCGCAGGAGCTGGCGCATGTTCACCGAGGTCTTGGTCTGGATGACGCGACGGCCTTTATCGCTCGCCGCCGTCCGCTTCACCAGAGACGGCGGATAGAGGATGCCGCCGTTCACCATGGCCGCCGAGCCGGTAACGAGGTGCAGTGGCGTCACCGAGATCCCATGGCCGAAGGCGATGGTCATCGTGTTGATTCTCATCCAGTGGCGCGGCCAGAGCGGCGCGGCCACTTCGGGAAGCTGCGTGCTGAGTGGCCTCAGGAAGCCGATCTTGTCCAGGAAGGCGCGCTGCCCCTCCGGCCCCATCACCTCGACGGCCATTTTGGCCGAGCCGATGTTGGACGAGAACTTGAAGATCTCCGCCACATTCATCGGCCGGCGCTGAGCATGGTCGTCGTTGATCGTGAAGCGGTCGATCTTGATCGGCGACGTGGCGTCGAACACGCTGGCTACCGTCACCTTGCCCGTGTCGAGCGCCATGGCGGTATTAAAGATCTTGAAGGTCGAGCCCTGCTCGTAGACGCCAAGCGTGGCGCGATTGAACAGCGCCTCGTTTGTCAGCGTCCTGCTGCTGTTGGGATTGAAAGTCGGCAGCGAGGCCATGGCGAGGATCTCGCCATTGGTCGCATCCATCACGATCGCGGTGCCGCCGATCGCCGAGAATTTCTGGATCCCGCGCGCGAGCTCACGCTCGACCATGCGCTGCAGGCGAAGGTCGATCGAAAGCTGGACCGTCTCGCCGCTCTGGAGCTGCTGGTCGAAGTAGCGCTCGACGCCGGCGAGGCCGGAATTGTCGACGCTGGCATACCCCAGGATATGCGCCGCCGCCGTGCCCTGCGGATAGATGCGCCGCTCCTCGGCCTGAAAGTCGAGGCCGGGAATGCCAAGCCGATTGACACGATCATGCTCGCGCGGGCTCAAGCCGCGCTTGATCCAAAAGAAGGTCTTATCGGCTTCGAGCTTCTCGCGAACGTCCTCGTACTTGAGATCCGGCAGCGCCGTCACGATCTTGCGCGCGGCATCGGGCGGATCGATCACCAGGTGCGGATTGACGAAGGCCGACATCACCGGCACCGACGTCGCCAGCACGGCGCCGTTGCGGTCGACGATATCGGCGCGCTCCGACTGGATCGAGCCACCGCGGGCGGCCACGCGCTGCGTCGGCTCCGCGCCATCGCGCAGCAGCGACACGTAGCCCATGCGGAGGCCGACGGCGGCGAAGGCCATGGCGAAGATCGCCGAAGCGATCACCAGCCGCTGGCGGGCGGTCTCCTGCAGATCGCCCTTGAGGCGGTCCTGCGGTGACCCGTAACGCGCGCCGGG
>CALROF020000144.1:0-16482 GCA_943369775.1 Reyranella massiliensis 521 | reverse complement strand
GGCGGCGGCAAGGTCGCCTTCACCTATGCCGGTTCTAAGGAGGCTGCCGAGGCGCTGGCGAAGGCCACGGGCGCCGAGGCCATCCAGACCGACAGCGCCGACCGCAAGGCACTGACCGCCACCGTCGCCGGTCGCGGTGCCCTCGATGTGCTGGTCGTCAATGCTGGCATAGGCATTTTGGGTGATCCCCTCACCATCGAGCCGGACGCGGTCGACCGCATGATCGACGTCAACGTGCGGGCGCCCTATCACGCCGCGGTCGAAGCCGCGCGCAAGATGAACCGCGACGGCCGTATCATCGTGATCGGCTCGGTCAATGGCGACCGTATGCCCTTCGCAGGAGGCGCTGCCTATGCCCTCACCAAGTCGGCCGTTCAGGGCATGGTGCGCGGCCTCGCCCGCGACTTCGGCGAGCGCGGCATCACGGTCAACAGCGTGCAACCCGGACCGACCGACAGCGACATGAACCCGGCAAACGGACCGATGGCAGGCCTCATGCACAGCTTCATGGCGGTTAAGCGCCACATCCGCGCCGACGAAATCGCAGAACTGACGGCCTATCTCGCCGGCCCGCACGGCGCGATGATCACAGGCTCGATGCAGACGATCGACGGCGGCTTCGGGGCTTAGCCCTTGCCTGACGCGTCTTCGATGGAGCGTAGCAGGACGGGCCAATACTCTTCGCCATGGCCCAGTTCCACGGCGCGCTCCATCAATTCGCGCGCCACATCGGCGCCCAACGCCGGTACGCCGGTCTCGTCCGCCATTTCGATGGCGTAGCTCAGGTCCTTGAGCGCGTACTTCGTCGAGAAGGCGCGCTCGGGGAACACGCCGGGCAGCATCGCCTTCATGCCGTGATTGCGCAGCGCGAAGGAATCCGCCGAGCCCTTGGTCAGGGTCTCGAACAAGACCTTGCCATCGACGTCGTTGGCCCGTGCGATCGACAGGGCCTCGCCCAGCGCCACGACGGTCTGGAACAGGATCATGTTGTTCAGGATCTTGACCGTCTGGCCCGCACCCGCCTCGCCGCAATGCGTGACTTCGCTCGCCATGTGACGCAGCAGCGGTTCGATGCGCCCGAAGGTCGGTCCAGTCGCGCCCACCATGATCGACAGCGTACCGTCGATCGCGGCCTGGCGCGTGCGAGCCACGGGCGCATCGGCAAAGGCAGCGGCCCTGCCCTCGAACTCGGCATAGAGCCGGCGCGCCAGACGCGGCGGTGCCGTGCTGAGGTCGATCACTGTCCAGCCGAGCCTCGCCTTGGTCGTCAGGCCATTCGGGCCGAGGCAGATCTCCTCCACTTCCTTGCCGCCCGGCAGCGACAGGAAGATCGTGCGGCAGCTCTCGGCGATCTCGTCGACCGAGGCAGCCTTCACGCCGTCGGCCGCCAGCCGCTTCAGGGGCGCCTCGTCGCGATCGGCCGCCAGGACCGTCATGCCGCTCTTGCGTGCCAGGTTGCGGCACATCGGCTCTCCCATGGTGCCGACGCCGATGAATCCGATCATGTCCGTCATGTCAGTCCACTATGAAAAGTTTGGCGCCCTTGTCGGTGCGCGAACGGTGGGCAAGCGTGCCATCGGCCACCTGGTAGCTCTGGCCGGCTTTCAACTCGACGGTGCGACCGTCGGCCAGTTCGGTCGACAGTTCGCCCTCGAGCACCAGCAGGACATGGCCCTTCTGGCACCAATGGTCGGCAAGATAGCCGGGCGTGTACTCGACCATGCGTACACGGATGTTGTTGAAGTTTCGCGTGCGCCAGAACGCTTTGCCGGTTTCACCGGGGTGTTCCGTGCGCTCCACGACGTCCCATTCGGTCGTGCCGAAGGGTATGTCGAACATCAGCATGACCAAGCCTCTAGCATGGAATCGATGATCAGCCCCAGCCCGCCAAAGCCTGCTTGAGGCTTTCCGGGCCGCGATAAAGCATGGCCCGCCAGCCGCAGGCGCGGGCGGCGTCGACGTTGGCGGCCGAATCGTCGACGAACAGGATCGACTGGGCCACGGTCACGCCCATCCGGGCCTGCGCATTGGTGAAGAACACCCGATCCGGCTTGGTGACGCCCAGGGCTGCCGAATAGATGATCTCGTCGAAATGGGGCCCCAGCCCCGCCTGCTCGCGCAGGTAAGCCACCCGATGGTGCTCCTGGTTGGAGGCCGCGAAGCAACGCCCGCCGGTACGTTGCCGCCAGGCATCGGCCTGGGCCAGCACGTCACGATCGATGATAGAATCCTTCTCGAACCAGTAAGCAACGAACTCGTCCAGCCGATCCGCAAGGCCTTTCGGTTCGAGGTAGTCGTGCAAAGCGACGTAGAGATCCAGACGGCCGCGCACGACCTCCAGGAAATCGCGATGGAAGAAATCACGCGCCATTTCCTCGTGATCGAATCCCCAGTCCGCTTTCATGGTCGCGTACCAGGGGTGCGGCTTCCCCGGGTAACCAAGCGAAATGACGCCGTCGATATCGAGGGCGAGGACGGGACTGGAACTCATGGGCGTGCATGCTACAGCAAGGCTCCTGTCCGAAGGAAAGTCCTTTGCAACTCGTCGTCCCTGCCCTGGCCTATCTCGGCGAGTACACCGCCGCCCTGAAGCGCGGCTGGTCGCCTGACAACATCAATCCCGAAGAAACGGCACGGGACGAGCTCGAACTCATCGGTGATGGTGCTGCGGCGTTCGTCGCTTTGCTCGACGACCGCGAAGCCAAGGCCGGCCCGATCGCTTTGCCGGACGGCACGTTCGTTGCCAGGCTTCCCGGCTATCGGCGCTGGATGTGGGACGATGGCTTCTGTGGCTCGATCAGTTTCCGCTGGCTACCCGGAACTCCCGATCTCCCAGCGCATTGCCTCGGCCATATCGGCTATGCCGTTCCGGCCTGGAAGCGCCGTCACGGCTACGCGACCAAGGCACTCGGGCTGCTGCTGCCGGAGGTCGCCAGGGAAGGCCTGCCGTATGTCGAGTTGACGACGGATCCGGACAATCTGCCGTCGCAGCGGGTCATCACGGCCAATGGCGGTTATCTTGTGAAGCGCTTCACCAAGATTGCGGCCTATGGCGACAACGCAGAAGCATTGCTGTTCCGGATCGCTTTACCTGCCGCCTGAGCGCACGACCGTTTCCGCCATAGCGGCAAGCGCGGCGAGGCCGCGTGCTTTCAGGCCACGTGACGAATCCCGCCCGCCAATCTCACCCTCCAGGACCAGGGTGATGAAGCCATGCATCGTCGCCCAGGCGAAATCCCTCATGCGCTGACGGATCTCGCCCGACACCTGCGTGTCGGCCGACTCAAGGGCCGCATCGACGGCAGCGGCTTGCAGGCGGCGGATCTCGGAAGCCCCCTCGGCTACCTCGAGGCGATTGGCCTCACGGCTGAACATGAGCTGGAAGAGGACGGGATTGGCAGCGGCAAAAGCCATATAGCCCACCCCCAAGCCAACAAGCTGCGTGGCAGCTTCACCGCCGGCCCGCTCGGCCTCGGCGGTCATGGAGACGCCCAGCTCCTTGAAACCTCGCAGCGCGAGTTCCGCCAGCAGGTCATCCATCGACGCGAAGTGATGCGCAGGCGCCGCATGGGATACCTCGGCACGCCGGGCGCATTCACGCAGTGTGAAACCGCGCACGCCCTTCTCTTCCAGGAGTTTGCGGCCAGACGCAACCAACGCCTCGCGCAGGTCGCCGTGATGGTAGCCTCGGGTCTTGGGACGATTCATTCGGTCTCCAGCAAGATCGCACGCCGTTAATCTTGACGATGGAAAGAGGCCAAATTCTGGCTGACGTTCCAATCTATACATGGCTTGATCGGCGAAATCTGTGGAGCATTCCCCATGAGTTTCGAGAGTTGGGCAGCCTTCGCCGCCGCGTCGACAATCCTGTTGATCATTCCGGGACCGACCGTCCTACTGGTCGTGTCCTATGCCTTGGGACAGGGCTGGCGGACAGCGCTGCCCATGGCGGTCGGCGTGGCCCTGGGCGACTTCACGGCGATGACGCTCTCAATGCTGGGCCTCGGCGCCCTGCTCGCCACCTCGGCGACCCTGTTCACCATCCTGAAATGGGTGGGCGCCGCCTACCTCGTCTACCTGGGCATCAAGCTCTGGCGAGCCGGCGGGACGCTGGATGCCCAGCCACGGACGGACGCCGTATCGGCGGCAAAGATGCTGGGCCATGCCTGGCTGGTGACGGCGCTCAATCCCAAGAGCATCACCTTCTTCGTGGCCTTCCTGCCTGCCTTCCTCGACCCGGCGGGCGACTTCCTGACCCAGATGCTGGTCTTCGAGACCACCTTCCTGGTTCTGGCCTTCGCCAATGCCTTTGGCTACGCGCTGGTCGCGTCGCGCGCTCGCCGCTTTGCATCGAATCCGCGGGCAATCGGCGTGGTCAACAAGGTCGGCGGCGGCCTGCTGGTCGGTGCCGGCGTCGCCACCGTCAGTTTCGCGGGCTCACGCACATAGCCCCGTTCTCCATCGACGCTACTTGCGTCGATAGAGAACCATGCCCCCGTGGTAGAGAATATCGTCGACGAAATTCCCGTCGGCGGTGAAGCCCGTATCGTCGACATAGTCGATGTGGTTGCCCTTCATCGTGTAGCGCCCCTGATAGGCCTTCTCTCGCGTCCCGCGCGCTTCGACGTAGCGGCCGTTCGCCAACAGCTCATGGCGAATGTTGCCGTCGGCAGTCACCCACATGCCGACATAAGGATGCGGTGCCATCGCTTTGTTTCTCTCTTCCAATACTTCGTTCAAAGCCTGGGCTGCCTCGATGGCACGGGGAAAGCCGGCGGGAACGGTCGTCAGGTAAACCACCTCCTTCAGCTCATCCGCAGTGACACCGTGATTGAGCGCGTAACCCGCATGGACCTTGAAGAACGGCTTGAGCCCAAGAGCTGCGAAGGCTGCCACAGCGGCGATCTGGCGCGTGCGATGATCGAGCCCCGGCCGCGCCCAGACCTCGCCGAGCGCATAGCCGGCAATGGCGTCGGCCAGGAACGGAAAGTCGCGGCGAAGGCCTTCGAGTGTGGGCTGCGCGTGGCCGCCGTTGAGGGTCCGCACGACCGCCTCGCCGCGTGCAATGCGGTCATCCTGAGCCGCAACTGGTCCCGCAGCCATCAAGGCACCGGCCGCGGCAGTCATCGTCCTGATTGCAAAGCTTTTCATGACTGTCACTCCTAGTTCGGGCTGGCGGTGGGGCGGACGATGATCTCGCTGACGTCGACGTCGGCTGGTTGCCCGATGGCATAGGCAATGGCCCGCGCGATGGCGTCCGGTCCGATCGCAATCTGCCGGTAAGCCGCCATGGCCTGCGCCGCGCCGGCGTCGGTAATCGTGTTCGCGAGTTCGCTCTCGACCACTCCCGGCGACACGACGGTGACGCGGAGGTCGGTGTTCTCCTGCCGCAGCCCATCCGAGATCGCCCACACCGCATACTTCGTGGCGCAATAGACCGCCGCCGTGGGAACCACGATGTGGGCTCCGATCGAGGCAACGTTGATGATCTGACCGCTGCCCTGCGCCTTCATGCCGGGCAGCGCGGCGGCGATACCGTTCAGGACGCCGCGAATGTTCACGTCGATCATGCGGTCCCATTCGTCGACCTTGAGCGCGCTGAGCGGCGATAGCGGCATCAGGCCGGCGTTGTTGATCAGCACATCAAGGCGACCGAACTCGGCAACGGCATGGGCGGCAAAGGCCTTCATGTCCTCGCGATCGGTAACGTCGAGTGACCGAAAGCGCGCTTCCCCGCCGGCCGTCAAAATGGCTGCAGCCTGCGCTTCCAACCGATCTGTGCGACGCGCCCCCATCACAACACGAGCGCCTCGGGCCGCGAGCAACCGCGCCGTCGCCTCGCCGATACCGCTGCTGGCGCCCGTAATGGCGACAACTTTACCTTCGATGTTGGACACCGATCCCTCCAAGAAACCGCCGGCAAACCACAGCCGGCCACGGCGGGAAGATGGGAGATCGGCGGTCGATATAGGTAGACCGGAACTCCCGGCTTCTTGCACAATCCTCCAGATCAAAGGATCGGCTCAGGATGGCGCAGACCAGACAGTCAAGTGCGGCGGCTCACGAACTTGCTGCCCTCATCGAAGGCAATGTCTCGGAGGATGGCGTCCATCCCACCGCGATTCCGCGCCTCTCGCTGATCCGTTCATCGCAACCCACCGAGCCGCTGCATGTCGTCCATCAGCCGGCGGTCTGTTTCGTCGCGCAAGGACGCAAGCAGGTGATGGTGGGCGATGCGATCCACGTCTACGACGCCGCCAAATACCTCGTCGTCTCGGTCGAGGTGCCCATTGTCGGCCAGATTCTCGAAGCCAGTCCGAGCCAGCCCTATCTCTGCCTACGCCTTGATCTCGATCCGGTCGCCATCGGCGCCTTGATGCTGGATGCCGGCGTCGCACCGGCCCGTGACAGCGCGCCGGTATCGGCACTGTCGCTCAGCCCTCTCTCGGCGGAGCTGCTGGATGCGGTAGTCCGCCTGACCAGGCTGCTGACGACGCCACGGGAGATTTCCATCCTGGCGCCCTTGATCGAACGCGAAGTCCTCTACCGGCTCCTGCTGGGCGATCAAATCTCACATCTTCGCCAGATCGCTTTGGCCGAAAGCCGCATGCAGCAGGTCAACCGCGCCATTACCTGGATCAAGGAGAACTTCCGCGAGCCCTTTAGCGTCGATGCCGTCGCGGGTGAGGCGCGGATGAGCCCCTCCGCTTTCCACCAGCATTTCAAGGCCGTGACGTCGATGAGCCCGCTGCAATACCAGAAGCAGCTCAGGCTCCAGGAAGCACGGCGCCTGATCTTGACGCAGACCCTCGACGCCGCGGCATCAGGACATGCCGTTGGCTACGACAGCCCTTCGCAGTTCAGCCGCGAGTACAAGCGGCTGTTCGGGGCGCCCCCCGCTCGCGACGCGGCGAAGCTGCGCAGCTCGCCGCAATGGATGCAGATTCTGTAGCGGTCAGCGCTCGGGCTCGCTGACGAACGCCACCTTCGAAAGGCCACCCTTGGAGGCATCGGCCAAGGTCTGGGCGACGTAGCGATACGGCACAGTCTGATCGGCCCTCAGATAGACCTCGGGCTGCGGCCGCTTCTGGCCGGCCTCGGTGAAGCGCGCGATCGCGTCTTCGCGCGTCAGCCTCTCGCCGTTCCAGAACAAGCCGCCATGGGCATCGATGGCGAACTCGATCTTCTCCGGCTTCTGGAGTTCGGCGTTCGCGGTCGCGCGTGGCAGGTCCAGTTTCACGACGTTGGTGAGAAGCGGCGCCGTGACGATGAAGATCACGAGCAGCACCAGCACGACGTCGATCAACGGCACCATGTTGATCTCAGCCATCGGCTGAGAGGAGGATTTACGTTCGAAGCTTCCGAAAGCCATGGTTGCCTCCGCCTAGTTCACGGCCGCGAGCGGCGTACCAGTCGTCCGGGCACGACCGGCCTGCAGGGCGCGGCCCATCGACAGGAAGGTGAGCAGCTCGAAAGCGAAGGCATCGAGCTTGGCCGTCAGCACGCGATTGGAGCGGGTCAGCCAGTTGTAGCCCATGACCGCCGGCAGCGCGACGGCGAGGCCGATACCGGTCATGATCAGCGCCTCGCCAACCGGGCCGGCGACCTTGTCGAGCATGCCCGATCCGCTCATGCCGATGGCGACCAGCGCGTGATAGACGCCCCACACCGTGCCGAACAGACCGACGAACGGCGCCGTGGCGCCGATGGTCGCCAACATCGTCAGACCGTTCTCGAGCGCCGTGGTCTCCTCGTCGAGCACCTTCTTGATGGTGCGCGTCAGGAACTCTTGTTCGCTCCCCGCCTCCTCGAGCTTGGCCGCACCGAACTTGGCGTGATGAGCCTGTGCGTGCAGCGAGTGCGCCGTCAGGTGACCGAACGGCTCGCGAACGCCATGGACAGTAAGTTCGTTCTGGACGGCCTCGAGCGAGGTCGCGCTCCAGAAGAAGTTGAGGAACTTCCTGCTGCGTCCCTGCCGCACGACCTGGCTGATCCCCTTGTAAATGATCAGGTACCAGGAGATTGCGGACATCACGACCAGGACGCCCAACAGGACCTTCGCGACGATATCCGCCTGCGCGATGAAATGGCCGAAGCCCAAACTCGATGCATCGCCCATGAGATACTCTCCTACTGCAACACAAATCTGATCGGAACGAGAACCCATACCGCCTGTGCCAACCCACCTTCCGAATAGGGGCGGAACTGCGAGGCGCGTACGGCGCTGATGGCTGCTTCATCGAGGGCCGAATGGCCCGACGACGATTGCAACGAGACCTGGCTGGGGCGGCCGGTGATATCAACCAGCACCCGGACGGTTGCCGTGCCCTGCTCGCCGGCACGACGCGAACGCGCCGGATAGACCGGATTGGGCGGCACGAGATAGCCGAGCTGCGAGGCCTGAACGGTACGCGGTGCCGCAGGTGCTCTCGGGGCGGCCTGCTGCGGTGTCGTGTCGACCGGTGCCTGTGGCTGAGGCGGACGCTGCACCGGCTTGGGCGGTGGCGGCTTGGGCTTCTCGGGAGGTTTCGGCGGCTCTGGCGGCTTTGCCTCCACCGGAAACTCCGGCGGCGGCAGATCGGGAGGCGGCGGTTCGATGGCGGTCGCCAGTTCCGGCATGGGAATTTCGGGCGGCGGCGGCTCTTCGGCCAGCGGGATCTCCGGCGGCGCGGGCTCGGCCGCGGGCACCATGCGCACTTCCATGGGGGCGACATCACCCACGATCAGCTTGACCGGCTCGACCTGGGTCAGCGCCCAGCCGCCGCCGACATGGAAGAAGACGACGAACGCCAGCAGACCGCCCCGCGCCCAAGGCGACAATGGCTCGCGAGAGGGTCCAGGCTGGCCACCAGCCAATGGCGGAATCGTTGAGGTGGGCGATGCAGTCACGACATGCCCCTAAAACTGCAGTGGGCCGGCGGCGAGCACCACCGTGACGACAACGGCCACGCCGAAGATCGCAATCCCAACCGTTCGGCGGCGATGCGTCTCCCACCACAGGATGGCGCCGCTAATCGACAGGAAGATCATGCTGCCGGCCAGGGTGTCGATCAGTAGAATCCACGGCACAGGCATGGTCGCGCCCTTGTGCAGATTGGTGAGCGTGGCGACGAAGCCGTTGTCTGTCGTGCGCACGTTCGCGGACTTGTTGCCGACCCAGTATTCGACCTGCACGACCTTGTTGGGGCCGCCGAAGTTCAGCGTCCAGCGTTCGGGCTGCATCGGAGGCCGTGCGTCACTCCCCTGTCCTGCTCCCCGCTCGGCCCATGGCACGGCGCGAGCGCGTTCGACGCGCGTGCTGTTGGCCGGGCGATCGAGTTTGAGCGTCTTCTGCAGCCACGAATTCAGGGCGTCGATCGTTTCCGGACGCGGATCGGGCAGTGCAAGTGTGGCCTGAGCCTGCTGCTGATCGGGAAGCGGTATCTTCAGGGTGGCGCGATGGTTCAGCCAGATACCGCTGAAGCCGAACATGAGTCCGAGCAACGCGCCCCATAGGCCGAACCAACCGTGCGTGCGCCTGACCCAGCGCACAAAGGTCAGTCGGCGGTTGACCTTGTTGCTTCCCAGGGCAGTAGCGGCGGCGGTGCCCATCAGGTCTCGCTCCATTGCCTGACTAGATTGTGATAGCAGCCGATCAACGATCGTCGCGCGATCTCGTCGGCGTCGGTCTGGTTGAGGCGCTGGATGGCGTTGTCCATGTCGTGGAGCAACGACCGCTGGCTATCCTCGCGGATCAGGCTCTGCACCCAGAAGAAACAGGCCGTGCGTGTTCCCCGCGTGATCGGCGCGACTTGATGCAAGCTGGTCGCCGGGTAGACGACCATGTCGCCGGCACCGAGCTTGATGCTGTGACGGCCGAACGTGTCCTCGATCTGCAGCTCCCCGCCGTCATAGTCGTCGGGATTTGTGAGGAAGAGCGTCGCCGACACGTCCGTGCGCAGCTTGGCTCCCGTCTGCGGATTGATGCGCACGCTGCCGTCGACATGCGCACCGAACTTCATGCCCTCGCCGTAGCGATTGAACATCGGCGGATAGATGGAGTTCGGCAGCACGGCGCTGATGAACGTCGGGTGACGTTCAAGCGCCGAGACGACGATCCGCTGGCATGCCATTGCCACGTCCGAGAGCTCGTCGATCTGCTGGTTGAATTTTACCGGTGCGCCCTGATATCCGGCGGTGACGCGCCCATCGACCCACGAATTGGCGCGGTCCAGCCGCTCGCGCAGACTGACGATCTGCGCGGCGTCGAGCACATTGGGAATGCAAACCAGCATGATCGAACGGCGACCTCCCTCACAGACGATAGTTGAGGGTGATCATGGCCGTGGTGCCTGCGCCTGGCACCGCACGACCGCCGTCCGACGCGATGACACCTTCGTAGTACATCGTGTTGAACAGGTTGTAGACGTTGAGGCGGACGTCGTAGTTCGGCTGTTTGTACGCCGCCGTCAGGTCGAAGCGCGTGTAGGCCGGGACCGTCACGGTGTTCTGGTTGTTGGCGTAGCGCGCGCCCATGTAGAACATGCCGCCGCCGATCTCGTAGGTGTCCTTGATCGTGTAGGTCGTCCAGATGTTGCCGGAATCCTTGGGCGTGTTGAGCGGTACGTTACCCGTGGTGTTGGCCGCAGTGCCGTTCAGGATGCGACCGTCGAGATAGGCGTAACCGCCGAAGATCTGCCATTCGGGCAGGATACGTCCGGCGAAGCCGATACGAGCGCCCTGCACCTGGATCTGGCCGGTCGGCGAGAACGTGCCATCGGGATTGGTTGTACGGGCATTGTTCTTGATGATCCGGAACAGCGCGCCATTGAGCGACAGGTTGCCCTTCAACAGTTCGTACTTGGCGCCGATCTCAAAGCCTGCGTTCGTTTCCGGCGGCAACGCGGTCGTGCCGGTCGTCGACGTAAGCTGCTCGAGCGATGGATTGAACGAGGTGCTGTAGGAGAAGTAGTAGGACTGCTCCGGTGTCGGCTCCAGGATCACGCCGGTACGTACGCTCGTGTATGTGTCCGTCTGCGTATAGTACGGAACGGCAGTATTGCCGGGCGTGTTCGCCGAATTGATCGAGTTACCGATCTGCGCCGTATAGACGTCCCAGCGCACACCGCCGACCAGCTTCAGCCACGGCATGACCTGAATCGTGTCGTTGGCGTAGATGCCGGCACCCCAGGCTTGTGAAGATGCGTAGTTACCCGGAACCGACGGTGCATTCAGCGGAGTATCTCCGCCAGTCGTGAAGCCAGCCGGCACGCAGCCTACCGAACCGGCTGGCAGCGCCGTACCGTTGCAGGTGCCCGTCCGAGAGAAGGCCTTGTTGGTGTAGGACTCGTAGTTGAGATCGACACCCGCGAGCAGCGTGTGGCCGATGAAGCCGGTGTTGAACTTGGCCGTCAGCTCGGTCTGGTTTTCGAGCGTGATGTCGTTGATGTTTCGATCGCGGCTCAACTGGCGAACGTAGAGCGAGCTGAGCGGCAGGCCGCTCTGGACCGGCCCGCCTGGCCAGGCAGCCGGCGCCGCCACGAAGGAACCGTTTGCGGCAAGCGAGCCCACAAAACCGCCCGAGGTTTCCTGGACGGCCGTGTTCACCCAAACGAACTCGGTCTGATTGCGCAGGCTGAGGTTCGGGTTGAACTTGTGATCGACCGTTGCGTTCAGCGCGATGACGTCCTGGGCCGTATAGTCGGTGTTGTAGCCCCAGGCCGTGTTACGCGGAACGTTGAGCGGAAAGCCGTTGAGGTTCGGCACGCCATAGGCGACCTGGTCCTTCCTGTGCTGCAGGATCGCCGACAGCGTGATTTCGGTCGGCGTGCCGATACCCAGCTTCACCGACGGCGCGATGCCGAAGTCGAGCACGTTCGTCTGATCCAAGGTCGAGGCCTTGCCGGCCTGGAACATCATCGAGACACGAGCGGCGTTTGTTTCCTCGAACGGCACGTTGACGTCGGCTGTCGTGCGAACTAGGCCATTCGTCGTGGCCGAGACGCTCAGTTCCGTCGCCTGCTTGAGGAAGGGCTTCTTCATCACCTGGTTGATGACGCCGCCGGTCGACCCACGACCGAACAGCATCGACGATGGCCCCATCAGCACCTCGACCTGCTCCAAAGCGAAGACGTCGCGGTAGTACTGGCCGCGATCCCGCATGCCGTCGAGGTAGATGTCGGTACGGGCGGAAAAGCCGTTCAGGTTGATGTTGGTGCCGATATTGCCGCCCTCGGCCGAACCGATGGTCACACCCGGCGCGTTGCGGACCGCCTGTTCGAGGGTGGTGACGCCCTGGGACTGCATCAGCGCCCTGTTGATGACGACGACCGACTGCGGCACGTCCATCAGGTTCCCGGCGCCCATGCGGTTGATCGAGCCGCGCGTAACCTGAAAATCTTCGCTGGGGCGGTTACCGGAGACCGTAATGGTCTGCATGGTGGCCGGAGCGCCGGTGGTCGGATCGCCGGGCTTGTTTTCGGTCGGCGGTGGCGCCGCAGGATCCTGAGGTGTCGTCGCATTGGCCGGCGGCTGCTGGGCCATGGCGGTTGGGGCAACGAGCAGGCCAAGGAGGGCTGTCGTTGCCGGCATACGCTTCGCCATGAAATCTCCCCCGATAAAGAACGCGTTCTCCTCTCAATTGAGGAGAATGCAAGTCATTATCATGGAGAAGAAACGACATTGAGAATGAATCGCATGCAATTTGCGGAGGCAGCCTTGCAAAGGCATGACACAGCTAATGCAAGGGAAAATGGTGCGCCGGACAGGATGAAACTGGGCACCGCTATGTCATTGTTGGTGCTCTATGATTCTTGTATCGGTGGTTTGCTTTTGGTGGAAAGGTAACCGTCCACTCTGGATGCGCCCACGCGTTGAAGCGGAGATTGAGGACGATGGGGCGGCCCGCTCTTCGCGGGCCCCCCCGTTCTAATTGCTGCCGAAGCCGGAATGATACTCAACTAGACCAACAGGAGCGCTTGCGCCAAAGCTTATCCGCATGAAGTATTCCGGCGGAGCGCCATCGTAACGTAGAACGCTATCGTTCTCGAAGCCGAAGCGGCGGTAATAGCCAGGATCGCCCAGCACCACACATCCGGCCGCGCCTTGCGCTTGGAGCTGATCTAGACCTTGCCGGATCAGCGCACCGCCGACACCGCCGCCTTGCCGGTCGGGATGGACCGAAAGCGGCCCAAGCCCGAACCAACCGACATTTTTTCCATCAATCATCACTGGAGAAAAGGCGACGTGGCCGATCACCTGGGCCCCGTCCTGGGCCACCAGCGATAGCGACAGGGCACCCGCATTGCGCAAGGCGGCAACAATCGCCGCCTCGGTCTGATCGCTATGCTCCATTTCTGCAAACGCCTGAGCAATCACTGCCGCGATGGCATCGTGATCCTGTTCTTGTTCTGGTCGTATCATCATCAAATGTCTTCCTATCGGATATCCGGTTGCGCGCACGGCGAGCCTTCCGGCATTGGGAGATGCGGTGCGCGTGAAGCACTCGCTGCTCGCTTCGAAAAATGCTCATGGGCAAGCTCGTGAAGATAAACCGCGCGCATAAAAAACCTCAGGCCGCAAAGAGGCAGCTCGGGTCTAATCGTCGGCAGTCTCAGTCAGCTGAGACGTTAAGCGGTTTGCGCAATCTCCAACATGCGGACGAACTTATCTCGCAATGTCTGTATGCGTCAATTGATAGCTCGCGGGTGTCAGTCATCGGCTTGGGAGTGTCGGACACTAGTCTAGGTCGATGGACGACTCCCCGTGCCCAGTTTTGTTCTGGAATGGTGGAGTTCTGGCGCGCCCGGTTGGATTCGAACCAACGACCTACCGCTTAGAAGGCGGTTGCTCTAATCCCCTGAGCTACGGGCGCCTCTAGAAAAGGCACACGAGCCCTCCAACGAGGGCTCGGATTGAAACGCAGAGCGAAAGGCGCGCGGTCAGTGCGTCCAGCGGCCAACGCGCGTGTAGGCAAAATTGTCGGCGTAGGCTTTGGGCCTCACCGGCCGGCTGTGCGGCTGCTCGACCGTGTACTGCCAGCCATTCTTTTCGGCATGGGCTTTGGCTTCTTCCAGTGTCGGAAAGAATAGCCGGACCTGCTGCATGGTATTGCGCGATCCCGTCCAGCCCATAAGCGGATCGATCTCCTTACGCGACGGCTCCGGCTCGAGCACCCACTCCAAGGTGTTTGCCTGACCGGACTGCATGGCCGTCTTGGCCGGCTTGAAGATACGTACCTGCATGGACTCCGCTTCTCCGTCGACGGTGTGCTGGTGCTGGTCGGGGCGGCCGGATTCGAACCGACGACCTTCTGCGCCCAAGGCAGACGCGCTACCAGACTGCGCTACGCCCCGTTGCCTACACCGCCACAATGACGCGAGGGTTTCTACCAGCGGGCCGGGCCGCTCGAAAGTGCAATTTCGAGATGATACGGTGGAGCATGTTCGATCAGACGCCTGAAGAAGGCCGCCCAGGCCGCGCGCCGTCGATCAATGTCCTCGGCGGCGTGCTGGAGCCCTGCTCCACAAGCCCTGTTACCGGCTTCTATCGTGATGGATGCTGCAATACCGGCCGCGAGGACGTCGGCCTGCATACGGTTTGCGCGGTCATGACCACCGAGTTCCTGGCCTTCTCCAAGGCGAGCGGCAACGACCTCAGCACGCCGATGCCGCAATACGGCTTTGCCGGCCTGCAGGCAGGAGACCGCTGGTGCCTCTGTGCCAGCCGCTGGAAGGAGGCGCTCGACGCCGACGCCGCACCACTGGTGGTCCTCGAAGCCACGCATGCCGCCACTTTGCATGTCGTGTCGCTCGAGGCGCTGAAGCAGCACGCTTTCCGGCCTCACTGACCTAGATCTCAGCTTCTCCCCGCAGAACGGGAACGCACTGCCCTGCAATCGTGGCGCGGATACCGTCTGCACCGCGACGGGCCACGACCTGCAACAGGCTCGGCCGGCCCATGACGACACCCTGATGAATGTCGAGCCGCTTCTCGGTGTCGCTCGAGAGCGACAGCAGCAAAGCGCCCAGCGGACCCGCAGCACTGCCGGTGGCAGGATCCTCGAACGTGCCGCCGAGTGGCGCGAACATGCGCGCCTGAACCCTGCCCTCACCTTCGTGTGCATAAAGGTAAAGGCCGAGCCGGCCCTTGAGGGCGCTCTCTCGCGTCACCGATTTGCGGAAGGCCGCGATATCCGGCGCGGCGCGCTTCAGCGCCGACGCTTCGACTTCGGCAACGACGAACGGGTTGCCGAGCGATGCCTGGACGGGCCTGTGGGCCGCAACGATCACGTCGCTCGCCTTCAAACCAGCGCAGGCCGCAATCTCTTCGACCGGCAACTCGACGCCGAGTGACAGAGGCTGTGGCGCGGCGATCGTTGCGCCCACCGGGGCGCCCGCTCCATCGCGCTCGATCTGGATCTCGACAAGGCCAGCCAGCTCCTCGAACAGCAACTTGCCATCCTGATCCCTGCCCTGCTGCGCCAGCACGTAGCCGGTGCCGACATTCGGATGTCCGGCGAACGGCATTTCCGTCGTGCGCGTGAAGATGCGTACCCGTGCCGTGTTCGCTGGATTCTCGGGCGGCAACACGAAGGTCGTTTCGCTGAGATTGAACTCGGCGGCGAGTGACTGCATTTCCGCATCGCTCATGCCGCGGGCGTCCGGGAACACGGCAAGCGGATTGCCGCCGAACCGCTGGTTGGTGAAAACGTCGACCGTGACGAAGGAATAGCGGCGCATGTCAGTGGAGCCCGTCGACTTCGCCTGATGCTGTGAGGCGGATGTGCTCGGCGGCGGGAACGCGCGGCAGGCCGGGCATGGTCATGATGTCGCCGGCGAGTGCCACGACGAACCCGGCACCCGCCGAAAGCCGCACTTCGCGAATCGGTAGCGTGTGGCCTGTCGGTGCGCCGCGCAGCTCTGGATCGGCCGCGAAGCTATACTGCGTCTTGGCAATACAAACGGGCAGTTTGCCGTAACCCGCTGCTTCCAGTGCCTTGAGCCGTCGTTGCGCCGGTCCGGCAATGGAGAGGCTCGATGCGCGATAGATCTCGCGCGCCACCGTCTCGATCTTCTGCGAAAGCGGCAAATCGTCGGGATAGAGCGGCTTGAAGACGGCCTTGCCTTCGTCGAGGGTCGCCACCGCAGCCTTCGCCAGCGCCTCGGCACCTGCACCGCCCTTGGCCCAATGTTCGCAGAGATAAGCCTTGGCGCCGGCAGCGGCGCACTTCTCCTCGATCAGTTTCAGTTCGGCCGGCGTGTCGGTCAGGAACCGGTTGATGGCGACGAGCACCGGCAGGCCAAACTTGCCCAGGTTCTCGACATGACGCAGCAGGTTCGGCAGGCCGCGTTCGACGGCCGCGACATCCTCCTTGGCGAGCGCCTTCTCGTCGGCGCCGCCATGGAGCTTCAGCGCCCGCACGGTCGCAACGACGACGGCAAGCCCGGGCTTCAAGCCGGCCTGGCGACACTTGATGTCGAGGAACTTCTCGGCGCCGAGATC
>CALROF020000143.1:0-16528 GCA_943369775.1 Reyranella massiliensis 521 | reverse complement strand
CTCCGACATGTTTCCGGGTAAGGAGTAGGGCATGGCAGGCAATCAGAAGGCAGCGAAGCTCAGGGAGCTTCTGGCGCAGGGCGAGTTCATCCTGGCGCCCGGCATCTACGACGGCATCTCGGCGCGCGTCGCGGATCGCATGGGCTTTCCCGCGCTCTATATGACGGGCTATGGCGCCACGGCCTCGATGCTGGGCCTGCCCGATGCCGGGCTCGCGACCTACTCGGACATGGTGGGCCGCGCGGAAATGATCTGCTCCGTTGTCGAAACGCCGCTGATCGCCGACGCCGACACCGGATACGGCGGGCTGCTGAACGTGCAGCGCACGATCCGCGGCTACGAGGCCGCAGGCGTTGCCGCGATCCAGATCGAGGATCAGGAGATGCCCAAGAAGTGCGGCCACACGCCGGGCCGGCGGGTCGTACCGGCTGAGGAAATGGCGCTCAAGATCAAGGTTGCCGCCGATGCGCGCCGTCACGAGGAGACGCTGATCGTGGCGCGCACCGATGCCCGCACCGCGCATGGTCTCGACGAAGCGCTGCGCCGGGCGCGGCTCTACGAGGAAGCCGGCGCCGACGTGATCTTTGTCGAGTCACCGGAGTCCGAAGCGGAACTCGAGCGGATCGGCCGCGAAGTCTCCAAGCCGCTGCTGGCCAACATGGTCGAGTTCGGCAAGACGCCGCGGGTCGAGGTCGACCGGCTGAAGAAGTGGGGCTTCGACCTCGCGATCTATCCCGGCCTGGGTTTCAGCGTCGCCGCCGAGGCGATGCGGCTTGCCTGGACGCACCTCAAGGACCGCGGCACCAGCAACGGCGTCGACGTACCGCAGTATCGCGACATGCACGAGCTGATGGGCTTCGCCGAAGTCTGGGACTTCGAGAAGCGCTGGGCGACATGAACGGCAAGCAGTTCCTCGAAATGCTGTCACGCCTGCCAGCCCGCGTCTGGCTGCAGGCGATCCTTGCCCTGATCGGCTTCGTCATATTGGCGGTGCTGGGCTTTGCCGTGATCGCAGGCGTCGCTGCCGTCGTGCTGATCGTGCTGCTGGGCTTCAAGGCCAAGACCTGGATCCTGAACCTGTTCCGCCGCCCGCCGCCGCCCGAGCCGCCGGCGCGTCAGGACCGCAAGGTGATCGACGTGCAGTACGAGATCGTTGATCGCAGCAACGACCGGACGCCCCGGAACTAGAGCGTCACGGGCGGCGCAGTCCTCAGACCTGGAGGACTTTTCCCGGGTTCATCAGGTTCTGCGGATCGAGGGCGCGCTTGATGGTGCGCATCGTGTCGAGCTCGACCTTACTGCGGTAATGCGCAAGATCCTCGACCTTGAGGCGGCCGATCCCGTGCTCGGCCGAAATCGAGCCTCCGTGGCTCACCACGAGGTCGTAGACGGGGCCGCTGATGGCGTGGTGGTACGCCATGAACTGCGCCTTGTTCCAGCCCGGCGGCGACTGGCAATTGAAGTGCAGGTTGCCGTCACCGACATGGCCGAAGACCACGGGCCGGCAGTCGGGCAGGGCCTTCTTCATGGCGGCAAGGCCCTCCGCCATGAAACCGGCGATCTTGCTCACTGAGACCGAGATGTCGTGCTTGATCGACGGGCCTTCGCGCTTCTGGCCTTCCGAGTGGTTCTCGCGGATCGCCCAGAAGGCGCGCGCCTGGCTGTCGTTCTGGGCCAGGGCGGCGTCGAGCACGAGGCCCTTTTCCATCGCCTCGCCGAGATAGGCTTCCATCTTCTCGGCGAGCCCGGTCTCGTTGGTGCCGGGCCGGCGTGCCCGCGTCGACGACCATTCGAGAAGAACGTACCAGTCGTACTTCTCCTGCAGGGGATCGATGGAACCCGGTATGTGACCGAGCACGAAGTCGATGCCCTGGCGAGCCATCAGCTCGCAGGAGGTAACATTGTCCTCGGACGCGGCGTGCGCACCACTCAGCAGCTCGACGGCAGCTTCCGGCGAGGGCACGGCGATCCAGGCCGTCGCGACATCCTTGGGCTTGGGCCAGAGCCTCAGCACCGCCCTGGTGATGATGCCCAGCGTGCCCTCGGCGCCGAGATAGAGGTCGCGCAGGTCGTAACCGGTATTGTCCTTCTTCAGGGCCCGCAGGCCGTTCCAGACCTCGCCCTGCGGCGTCACGACTTCGATCCCCAGCACGAGCTGACGCGCGTTGCCGTAGTGAAGCACCTGCACGCCGCCGGCATTGGTCGAGAGATTGCCGCCGATGGTGCAGCTTCCCTCGGCGCCGAGGCTCAGGGGAAAGAGGCGGTCGTTCTGCGCTGCCGTTTCCTGGATGGTCTTCAGGATGACCCCAGCCTCGACGGTCATCGTGTAGCCGATGGTGTCGATGTCGAGGATGCGGTTCATGCGGTTTAGCGACAGCACGATCTCGTGGCCGTCCTCGTGCGGCGTGCCGCCGCCCATCATGCCGGTATTGCCGCCTTGCGGCACGATCGCGACCTTCTCGGCCGCGCAGAGCTTCACGACGGCTGCCACTTCTTCGGTGGTGGCCGGCCGCACGATGGCCAGCGCCTTGCCGAGATAGGTCTCGCGCCAGTCGGTGAGGTAGGGGTGCTTGGCCTCTTCGTCGAGGATGAGGCCCTTGTCGCTGACGATGGCCCGCAGGCGTTCGATAAGATCGGTCACAGTCGTAGGATCTTGCCAGGGTTCATGATGTTCTTCGGATCGAGCGCGCGCTTGATGGAGCGCATCGTGTCGAGTTCGGTCTTGGATCGATAGTGCGCCAGCTCGTCGATCTTCTCGATGCCGATGCCGTGCTCGGCCGAGATCGAGCCCGCCATGTCGCGCACAAGATCGTTCACGCCGCGCGTGATGGCCGGCGAATACTGGTGCAGCGTCTGACGGTCCATGCCTACCGGCCCCATGAAGGAGAAGTGCAGGTTGCCGTCGCCGATATGGCCGAGCGGATAGGGGCGGATCGAGGGCAGGACGTCGTAGGCCGCCTTGATGCCCTTCTCGATGAAGTCGGGGATCTTTGAGATCGAGACCGAGATGTCGTAGCTGAGACCCGGACCTTCGGCGCGGGATGCCGGCGCTACCGACTCACGGATCACCCACATGTTGCGCGACTGCGCTTCGTTCTGGGCGATCACGGCATCCAGCACGCGGCCGGCCTCCATCTGGTCGGCCAGGAACTGCTCCATCTTCTCCGACATGCCCTCGGCACCATCGGCCTTGGGCCGCGACGAGGACCATTCGAGCAGCAGGAACCACGGCGTGTCGGCCTTGAGTGGGTCCTGCGTGCCGGGGATGTGGCGCAGCACCATGTCGGTGCAGGCGCGGCTCATCAGCTCGCAGGAACCGACATTGTCCTCGGACGCAGCATGCGCTTCCGACAGGATCTCGATGGCGGCCTGCGGATCGCGAATGGCGAGCCAGGCCGTTGCCACGTCCTTGGGCGCCGGCCAGAGCTTCAACACGGCCTTGGTGATGATGCCCAGCGTGCCCTCGGCGCCCATGAACAGGTGCTTGAGATCGTAGCCGGTATTGTCCTTCTTGAGCGCGCGCAGGCCGTTCCAGATGTCGCCGTTCGGCAGCACGACTTCGAGACCCATCACCAGGTTGCGCGCATTGCCGTAACGCAGCACCTGCACGCCGCCGGCGTTGGTCGAAAGGTTGCCGCCGATCATGCACGAGCCCTGGGCGCCGAGGCTGAGCGGCAGGAAGCGGTCGTGGCTTGCCGCCGTCTCCTGCAGGGTCTGCAGGATGCAGCCGGCTTCGACGGTCATCGAATAGCCGACCGGGTCGACGTTCAGGACCTTGTTCATGCGGCCGACCGACAGGACGATGCCGGTGTGCGAGGGATAGGGCGTGGCGCCGCCCATCAGGCCGGTGTTGCCGGCCTGCGGCACGATGGCGATGCCATTGTCGTGGCAGAGCTTCACCACCTTGGAGACTTCCTCGACAGTCGCCGGCCGTACCACCACGGCCGCGTTACCCACGATCGAGCCACGCCAGTCGGTCACGAAGGGTTGCTTGCCCGGTTCGTCCTGGATCAAACCCTTGTCGCCGACGATGGCGCGCAGCGCCTCCAGAACGACGGGAGTGACCGGCGCGGTCGGAATCACGGGCGCAATAACGGTGTCGGGCATTGTTTCCTCTCGTTTGCCGCAGACTAGCCGTGCCGGCCGGTGCCGTCATCCGCGGCGGCGCGCCGGAGCCTGTCGTTGATCGCAAGGCCGAGGCCCGTCTGCGGAATGGGCATGACCGCGATGCGGCCGATTCCCGGCCTGTCGAGCGCGCGCAGCATGGAAAAGAGATTGGCTGCCGCTTCGCCGAGGTTTGCCGTCGGGCTGAGATTGTAGGTCAGCATGGCGCCTGTGGGCACGGTCGGACCGAAAGCCAGCAAGCCTTCGTCGACCGCAACGCTGGTCGCCTCCAGCCGCACCGGCCGCTCCGGCGCGTAGTGGCTTTGCATCTGGCCGGGCGACCTGTGTGCGGCCTCGCCGCTCGGAATGGCACTGCTGAGCGCAATCGGGCCGATCACCGCCTCGATGGCCTCTCGTGTCGCGCCACCGGGCCGCAGCAATGTGGGCGTCGCCGTCGAGAGATCGAGCACGGTCGACTCGACTCCGACCAGACAGGGGCCGCCATCGAGGATCATCGGCACCTTGTCGCCCAGCGACTCCGCGACATGCTCGGCTCGTGTCGGACTAATGGCGCCGCTACGGTTTGCCGATGGTGCGGCGACGGGACGACCGGCGGCACGGATCAATGCCTGCGCCACGGGATGTGACGGCGCACGGATCGCCACCGTATCGAGGCCAGCCGTCGCCAGAAGCGAGATCGGCGATCCTTCGGAACGCGGTAGCACCAGGGTCAGGGGGCCGGGCCAGAAGCGGGCGGCCAGTTTTTCCGCCGTCTCGCTCCAGCGTACGAACTGCCGGGCGGCGGCCGCATCCAGCACATGGCTGATCAAGGGATTGAACTGCGGCCGGCCCTTGGCTTCGAAGATCGCGGCAACCGCACGCTCGTTGGTCGCGTCGCCTCCAAGCCCGTAGACCGTCTCGGTCGGGAAGGCGACCAGCTTGCCGTCGCGCAGAAGTGTCGCCGCCTCGGCAACCGATTGCGCCGTCGGCTCGACAACCTTCATCGCGCCGCCTTGCTGCGCGCGATGAAATGCGGGTTGAGGAAGGGGGGATGGCCGTACGTCAGGGGCTTGCCGCTGACCGTCACGACTTCGCCGCCCGCGGCTTCGAGGACGCCTTGGCCCGCCGCCGTGTCCCATTCGCTAGTGGGTCCGAAGCGCGGATAGATGTCGGCCCTGCCTTCGGCAATCAGGCAGAACTTCAGGGACGATCCTGCTTCCAGCCGCTCGGCGACCGTCAGGCCTTGATTGCGGAACCAGATGTCGAGATCGCTGTAGATCGCGTGGCTGCGGCTGGCACAGGCCGTGAGACCTTGGGAGGGCGCCGAGCGCGTGGCGATCGCGGCAAAGGCGCTGCCACGCTCGCGCTTGTCGGCACCCAGAGTGGCCACGCCGCGCCACAGGAGACCGGTCGCCGGGGCCAGCACGATACCGAGCGTCGGCCGGCCATTCTCGATCAGGGCGATGTTCACGGTGAACTCGCCGTTCCTCTTGATGAATTCCTTGGTGCCGTCGAGTGGATCGACCAGCCAGAACGGGCCGCCATCGAGCGTGGGCTTGCGACCGGCCGCCATTTCTTCCTCGGCGACGATTGCGATGCCGGGCGTAAGCTTGCGCAGTCCCGCCAGGATGACCGCCTCTGCGGCGTGGTCGGCATCGGTGACTGGGCTCTTGTCGGCCTTGTTACGCACGCCGAGATCGCCGGCATAGATGCGCATGATTTCGGCGGCGGCCGCTTCCGCAATCTCGGTGCAACCCTCGCGAAGGACGGAATACGCAGGAAGGGAACTGGTCACTGGGTCACTGCTTCAGTACGCGACCGGCGACAGCGTCCAGCTTCGCGACGAGCTCGCCCGACCTCGCCGCCGGTGCCGTGATGAGTGCATGCTCCAGTGCCCGGTCGCAGCCGGCGGGGCAGACAGCAGGTCGCGTTTCCTTGAGGCGCGGCGCGATCATGGTGACCAGCGTCTTGGCCTTCTCGGCATTGTCGAGCAGGACGCGCACGATGTCGGCGACCTGCACGTGGTCATGGTCGGGATGCCAGCAGTCGAAGTCGGTGACCATGGCGACGGTCACGTAACAAATCTCCGCCTCGCGGGCGAGCTTGGCCTCCGGCATGTTGGTCATGCCGATGACGTCACAGCCCCAGCTCCGGTAGAGCTTGGATTCGGCCAGGCTCGAGAACTGCGGACCTTCCATCGCGATGTAGGTGCCACCGAACCTCACGGGAAAGCCCGCTTCCTTGGCGCAGTCGTGGACGGCATGCGCCAGCCGGTTGCAGGTCGGTTGTGCCATCGAGACGTGCGCCACCAGCCCCTCGCCGAAGAAGCTCTTCTCGCGGGCGAAGGTGCGGTCGATGAACTGGTCGACGACGACGAAGTGCCCCGGCGGCAGGTCCTCGCGCAGCGAGCCGCAGGCGGAGAGCGAGAGGATGTCGGTGACGCCCACGCGCTTCAGGGCGTCGATGTTCGCCCGGTAGTTGATCGAGGTTGGCGAATGGCGATGTCCGCGGCCATGGCGCGGCACGAACACGACCTGCAGGCCGTCGAGGACGCCGAACAGGAACTCGTCGGACGTCTCGCCGAAGGGCGAGGCCACCCGCCGCCACTCGGCCTTCTCGAGACCGGCGATATCGTAGACGCCACTTCCGCCCAGAATACCCAACACCGTCATGCGCTTCTCCTCGTGGGCGTTGGTGTATCATCCCACCCAGTAAAAGGGGGAGATTTTCATGGGCAAGCTCGACGGCAAGATCACCATCGTCACCGGCGCAACGAGCGGCATTGGCCGCCGTACGGTCGAGCTTTTCGTCGCAGAGGGGGCCCGGGTGGTCGCCACTGGCCGCCGTGCGGAGCTCGGCCGCTCCCTGGAGGAGGCACTGGGCAAGGATCGGTGCGTGTTCGTACAAGCAGACGCCACGCAGGAAGACGATGTGAAGAAGGTACTGGATACCTGCCTCTCCAAGTGGGGCCGGCTCGACTGCCTCTTCAACAATGCCGGTGGGCCGGCGCCGGTCGGCGGCATCGAAACCGTGCCGGTCGAGGGCTTCGACGCGGCCATGGCGACCCTGGTGCGCTCGGTGATGCTCGGCATGAAGCATGCCGCCCCGATCATGATGAAACAGGGCTCAGGCAGCATCATCAACAATGGCAGCGTCGCCGCCCGCCGGGCCGGCTACTCGACGTCGATGATCTACAGCGCCGCCAAGGCCGCCGTCGTGCATCTCACGGTCTGCGTTTCCATGCAGCTCGGCGAGAAGGGCGTGCGGGTGAACTCGATCTCGCCCGGCGGAATCGCCACCGGCATCTTTGCAAAGGCGCTTGGTCTGCCCGCCGACAAGGCCGACGGCTATGCAGAAGCGGTGAAGGCCAGCATGGCCAAGAACCAGCCGATCCCGCGTGCGGGCATCACCGACGATATTGCGCATGCCGCGGTGTTCCTTGCCTCCGACGACTCGACCTTCATCAACGGCCACGACCTCGTGGTCGATGGTGGCCTGGTCGGTGGTCGACTGTGGACGCCGCACCAGGAGGGCGTGAAAGCCATGCGTCAGGCCTTCGGCGTGGACGAGGTCTGACCTTGAAAACGCTGGAAGGCCGGACGGCCCTGGTTACAGGTGCCTCGCGCGGCATCGGTCGCGCGGTTGCGCTCTCGCTTGCGGAAGCGGGCGCTGCCGTCGCGGTGAACTATCGCGAACGAGCGGCCGACGCTCGCGAGGTCGTTGCCGCGATTCGCCGCGAAGGTGGCAAGGCCATGGATGTGGCGGCCGACGTGTCCGATGCCCACGCCGTTGCCGAGATGGTGGCGGCGGTAGAGCGTGAGCTGGGGCCGGTCGACGTGCTGGTGAACAATGCCGGCCTCGCGATCATCCGCGGGATCGACGATCTCACCGAGGAGGAGTTCGACCGCACGATTGCGGTGAACCTGAAATCGGCCTTCCTCTGCACCAAGGCCGTCCTGCCCGGCATGCGCGCCCGCAAATGGGGCCGCATCGTCAACGTCTCGTCCGGCGCGGCGCGTGGCGCGGGAGGCATCGGGCCGCACTACAATGCCTCCAAGGCGGGGATGGAAGGCCTGACCCGCGGCTATGCCGCCCGCGTCGTGAAGGACGGAGTCACGGTCAACGCCGTGGCGCCCTCGCTGATCGAGACCGACATGGTCCGGGCGGGACTCGCCTCGTCGCCGGACCGTATTCCGCTCGGACGGTTCGGCACGGCGGAGGAGTGCGCCCAGGCCGTGCTGATGGTGATCGGCAATGCCTACATGACCGGCCAGACGGTGGCCTTGAGCGGTGGCATGTCGTTCCTCTAGCTACGTCTTCGGCTCTACGTGACCGCCGAAGGCATGGCGCATGGCGGATAGCAGCTTGTTGGCCGTGCCTGCTTGGTCGCGTGACCGGAAGCGGGCATAGAGCGCCGCCGACAGGACGTCGGCGGGCACGGCCTCTTCGATGGCCGTGTTGATCGTCCAGCGGCCTTCGCCAGAGTCCTCGACGAAGCCAGAGTATTTGCCGAGCGCCGGATCCTCGGCCAGCGCTGACGCCGTGAGGTCGAGCAGCCAGGAACTGACCACGCTGCCGCGCCGCCAGACTTCGGCGACGTCGGCGAGGTCGAAGTCGTAGCGTCGCTCCTCCGGTATGTGCGCAGAGGAGGCCTTCTTCAGGATCTCGAAGCCTTCGGCGAAGGCCTGCATCATGCCGTACTCGATGCCATTGTGGATCATCTTCACGAAGTGGCCGGCGCCGCTCGGCCCGCAGTGCAAGTAGCCCCGCTCGACGCGGGGATCGCGGCCGTCGCGGTGCGGGGTCTTGGCGATCGTGCCACCGCCGGGGGAAAGGGCCTGGAAGATCGGGTCGAGCCGGTCGACGGCTTCCGTGGCACCGCCGATCATCAGGCAGTAGCCGCGCTCCAGACCCCAGACGCCGCCGCTGGTCCCGCAGTCGAGATAGTGGATGCCCTTGGCTTTCATATCGCCCGCGCGCCGTACGTCGTCCTGAAAGAAGGTGTTGCCGCCGTCGATGATCGTATCGCCGGATTCCAATAGCGTTCCCAGGTGGGCGACGGTTTTCTCGGTGATCTCGCCCGCCGGCAGCATCACCCAGATGGCACGCGGCTTCGCGAGGCGCCGCACGAGGTCGGCAAGATCGGCGCCACCCTGGACATGCTCGCCAGCCAAAGAGGCGACCGCCACTGGATTTTCGTCGAACACGATGCATTCGTGTCCTTGCCGCGCCAGGCGCCGCACGAGGTTGCCTCCCATGCGTCCCAGGCCGACCATGCCAAGCTGCATCCGTCTCTCCCGTTCGTTTTCCGAGCCGGGCCCATGATAAGCTCGCCGCCAATGAAGACCATCATCGTCGTCATGGGTGTGTCGGGTTCGGGCAAGACAACCGTCGCTGCCATGCTGGCGGGGGCGCTGGGCGCACGCTTCCTCGAAGGCGACGACGTCCATCCACGCTCCAATGTCGAGAAGATGAAGAGCGGCACGCCGCTCACCGATGCCGACCGGCTGCCCTGGCTGCAATCGATTGCACGCGAGATCGACACCTGGCGGGCACAGGGCGAGAAGGGCGTGGTCACCTGCTCGGCGCTGAAACGTGCCTACCGCGCGATCATCGTCGGAGATCGGCCGGAGGTGGTCCTGGTCTATCTCAGGGGATCGCGCGATCTCATTCAGCATCGCATGGCAGCGCGGCACGAGCACTTCATGCCGGTGGGCCTGCTCGACAGCCAGTTCACGACGCTGCAGGAGCCTGAGCCGGACGAGAATCCCATTGTCGTCGATGTCCACGGTGGGCCGTCCGACATCGTCGCGGAGATCATGCGCCGGCTGGGGGCGTGATGCTCAAGATCCTGGGCAAGGCGACATCGATCAATGTCCGCAAGGTCATGTGGGCCTGCGAGGAACTCGGAGTCGCTTATGTGCGGCACGATTCGGGACCGGAGCTGGCGCTGAACCCCAACGGCCTCGTGCCGGTGATCGTCGATGGCGATTTCGTGCTGTGGGAGAGCAACACGATCATCCGTTACCTCGCCAGCAAGCAGAGCGCCGAAACCCTGCTGCCACGCGATCCACGCCGTCGTGCCGAGATCGAAAAGTGGATCGATTGGCAGGCGACCGAATTCAACACCGCCTGGCGCTATGCCTTCTCGGCCATCGCACGCCATAATCCCGCCTACGATGATCCACGTCAGATCGAGGCATCGAAGAAGGAATGGACGCGCATGGTCGGCATCGTCGAGGCACAACTTGCCACGACGGGCGCCTATATCGCAGGCGACCGTTTCACGCTTGCCGACATCCCGATCGGCCTGTCGGTAAATCGCTGGTTCATGACGGCGATGGAGCGGCCGGCGTTCCCAGCCGTCGCGGCCTACTACGACAGACTGAGCGAGCGGCTGGCCTTTTTGAAGCACGGCCGCAACGGAGTCGATTGACCGCCGCTGCCGGTCATTCCCGAACGGGGGGACCTTCCAGCACCAGGGGCGCATCGACGGCAGGCTTCACGCCGGGATCGAGACGGGCGCAGCCGGCGCTCAGCCCATCGCCCGGTGGCTTCTCGACCGGCGCGATGAAGAGGGCAGAGACTTTCAGCTCGCCGATCTTGAGACGCGCCTCGCTCAGCCATCGCGTCGCGCGTATGGAGGCGCCGCCCTTGTCGAGTCGGATCCAGCCGCAGAGCAGGGCGATCTCTCCCGAAGTGTCGATGCGCACATAGGCCCGGTCGTCGCCCTTGAACGACCCGCCGGCCGTATTCACCCGCCATTCGAAGGGCACGGCGCGGTAGAGCTTCGCATCTTCGACCGACACGTCCGTCCCGCCGATATAGTCAGTGCGAGACAGCGATGGATCGCGCAGCCAGCCTTTGTGAGCAGCAAAGCCAAGGGCGAGCAGCACGACACCGAGCAGCAGAATCGCCCATCGGGGCATCGACGTGAGATGCATGGTCAGGCCAGGATCGTCGTCAGGCCGCCATCGACCACCAGCGTATGGCCGGTGATGTAGGCGCCCGCGTCGGAGGCCAGGAGCAGCAGCGCGCCGCGCAGGTCTTCGGGCTTGCCCCAGCGGCTGGCCGCGGTGCGGCGCTCCAGCATGTCGCTGAAATCCTTGTTCTTCTGCAGCGCCACGTTGATCTCCGTGCGGATGTAACCTGGCGCGATGGCGTTCACCGTGATGTTGGGGCCGAGTTCTGCCGCCAGCGTCTTGGTGAGGCCGACAACACCGTGCTTGGCCGCGACATAGCCCGCCACCGAGGCGCGACCGAGGATCGCCATGACCGAGGAGATGTTGACGATGCGGCCGTACTTGCGCTTCAGCATGTGGCGACCGACCTCGCGTGCCACCACGAACTGAGCAACGAGATCGGTCTCGATCGTCTTGCGAAACGTCTCGGTCGGTGTGTCGACGGCGTCCTGACGGTAGAGGATGCCGGCATTGTTGATCAGCACGTCGATGCGTCGGTGCCGGCGCACGATCGCCTCGACCTGCTGGCAGACGGCGGCCTCGTCGGTGATGTCGAGCGGCACGACGTGGGCCTTGCCGCCCTTGCGCGTGATCGCCCGCACGGTTGTTTCGAGTTCCTTCACGGTGCGGCCGGCGCAGAGGACGGTGGCGCCAGCGCCTGCCAGGGTCAGTGCCATGTCGCGCCCCAATCCGCGCGATGCGCCGGTCAGCAGAACGACGCGTCCCTTCATCGAAAACAGATCGGCCATGTTCCGCCCGCGCTCCCACTTCTTTGCTTTGCGGGGCGATCCTAGCCTATGAAAGGGGCCGCGAGATATCGGGAGAGAAGCATGGCGAAATCGAACAAGGTCGCGATCGTAACGGGCTCGGCGACAGGTCTGGGCGCTGCATGTGCGATCGATCTGGCAGGCCGCGGCTGGAACGTCGTGATCAACTACACCAAGAGCAAGAAGGAAGCCGATGCGACCTACGAGGCGGTGAAGGCCAAGGGTGTCGAAGCTATCCTAGTGCAGGCCGACATGGGCCAGGACGCGGACTGCAAGAAGCTCGCCGCCGAGACGATGAAGAAGTGGGGCCGCATCGACGGCCTGATCAACAATGCGGGCACGACCAAGTTCCAGAACCAGGGCGACCTCGACGGTGTGACGCCCGAGGATTTCGACCGCATTCTGCGGGTCAACGTCACCGGTCCCTATATGATGAGCCGGGCCGTCTATCCCACGATGAAGAAGCAGTGGGACGAGAACCAGGATCGCGGCTCGATCGTGAACATCTCCTCGATCGCGGGCGTGATGGGCGTCGGCACGTCGATCCCCTATGCGGCGTCGAAGGGCGCGCTCAACACGCTGACGCTATCCCTGGCGCGCTGGTTCGGACCGGCGGTTCGCGTGAACACCGTGTGCCCCGGCTTCATCCAGACGCGCTGGCTGCTGGGCGCCCTGGGCGAGGAGAACTATGAAAAGCTGAAGCAGGCCCAGGAACAGACGACGCCGTTGCGCCAGGCCGGCACGCCCGAGCAGATGGCCGAGGCGGCGATCTTCTTCCTGACCGGCGCCAGCAACATCACCGGCGAATTCCTGATTGTCGATGCCGGCACGCATCTCGGCGGTCTGCCGATGAAGGGCCGGTAGTCCGCTCCTGACCGTCAGTCCGCCGCGTCGTTTGCCGCGGCGGCGGCGTGCGCACGCGCGAAGGCTTCGGCGGCTTTGTGAACGTGGCGAGTCGCCAGTAAAGCCGCCAATTCCTCGTCGCCGTCGATCACGGCAGCCAGGATGCCGGCATGTTCCTTCCAGTCTTCGCGGGCGCGGTCGCGGCCATTGATGGCGAAGGCGATGCTGGTGCGCTCACGCAGGGAGCGCATCATCTCCGTCAGCACCGAGTTGCGGCTGGCCTCGGCCAGCCGTTCGTGGAACTCACCGTTTAGTCGCGCAAGCTGGTCGGGCGTGCCGGTCTCGGCGGCCTCGTTGCCGCGCTTTAGCGTCTCGCGCAGTTGCGCCACGATCTCGGGATCGTGACGGCGCGCCGCCAGGCGGGCGTTCTGGCCCTCCAGCAGGGCGCGCACTTCCACCAGCTCGGCCACGATCTCCGGCGTTATCTCGGCAACGGTGGCGCCGCGGCGCGGCTCCAGCCGCACCAGTCCTTCGATGGAAAGGCCCAGCAGGGCCTCGCGCACCGGTACGCGCGACACGCCGAGATCGGCGGAGAGCCTGTCCTCGACCAGACGCTCGCCAGGACGGAACTTGCCTTCGAGGATCTGGCCGCGAATCTGGTCGCTGACGACTTTGCTGAGAGAGGTGCGGTCGGCGGCCATGATTAAGCCTTCAAGGTCGCCATGAAGGCGGCGATACCGGCTTCGCAGCAGGCAATGTCCTGTTCGCCGTTGCCGCCGGAGGCTGCGACGGAGCCGACGCACTGGCCGTCGACGAAGATCGGAAAGCCGCCCACGAATACGGTGAAGCGGCCTTCGTGCTGGGTGAAGATGCCGAACGCCTCTTCACCGGGATAGGCGTTCTTGTAGTTGTCGGTGCGCTTGCGATGGCCCGCCGCGGTGAACGCCTTGTTCATGGCGATCTGGACGCTCGTCACCTTGCCGCCGTCGAGCCGTCGGAGGGCGATCGGATAGCCCGCATTGTCGGCCACGCAGAGGACCTCGGGAATACCGAGTTCCTCTGCCTTCTTCTGCGCCGCGTCGAGGATGGTGTGTGCCTCGGCGAGGGTGAGAGTCTTGTAGGTATGCACGCTTCGATCCCTGGCTACGCTACGAGGTTAGGCCGCGAGCTTCTTACCTTCTGCCTGCGGCTGCACCAGGAACTTGCGATAGAGGCCGTCGAGATAGAGGCGGCGCATCATGGTCGCTTCCTTGACGAGCCGGACGCAAGCTGTGCGCTGTTCGTCGGTGGTGGCGTACTTCTCCACGATCTCGAAGCCTTTCTCACCATGCTCGGCATCGGCCACGATATGCAGGGTGAAGAAGGTCACCTCGTCCTCGGCGAAGCCGTACTTCTCGAGGAGCGGCGGGGTGGTCTTGCTGTAGATACGCGGCACCTGGCTTTCGAGGCCGATCAGCAAACCTGACAGCGCCTCGACGAAGGGTTTGTGAGCCTGCGTAGCGCACCAGCTCTGCAGGCCCATGGTTTCGGGCAAGAGCTCACCGTTGACCTGGGCTGCCAGGACTTCCGACCGCTTCATGCCGCAGGTCTCGGCGAAGTCGAGGAGGAGATCGGAATGGCGTACGGCTGCGAAGTCGCCGGAGCCGACGAAGCCTTCTTCCTCGGTGATGTTCTCCAGCAGGAAGTGCTGCACGTCCCAATGCGGGCAGGAGGCGTAGACGACGCCCAGCCACTCCGAGAAGTGGCTCACATAGTGGAAGTGCTGCTTCACCCATTCGCCCAGCAGCCGCCGGTCGAGCTTGCCCGAGGTCCAAGCCTCGCTCCAGGGATGCACGGCCGAATGACGCTGTTCGATCGCTTCTTCGAGAGCCTGACGGAACGCACTCTTTGCCATTTGAGGCCTCCTTCGGGTTAGGACGAAGGATTGTATACAGTTTCGCGGATTTGAGTCAAAATGGAATCCGAAATAGCTCGAATATCCGAATATTCGCTAATTATTGTATACAGAAAGCATGAAAACCGAGGACTACACCGCCGGCGAGACATTCCAGGCCGAGAAACGCACGGTTTTCTCGGGCGATTGGCTGCCGCTCTGCGCGGAGGCTCAGATCGGGCGTCCAGGGGACTTCCTGGCGGCCAGCGTTGGCGGCTGGAGCGTCTTTGGCGTTCGTGATGGGGAAGGCGTCGTCCGCGTCCTGCGCAACGCCTGTCGGCACCAGAACATGCAGGTCGTTGGGACGCCTTCGGGAAACTGCCAAAGCTTTCGCTGCCGCTTCCACGGCTGGACCTACGACCTTCAGGGCCGCTTTCTGAGCGCGCCAGCGCCGGTCGCACCCAAGGACCCGCAGTCGGCGGACCTCCACCTCGCGAGCCTGGCGACGACCACCATGGCGGGCGTTGTCTTCTTCAGCCTGAGTTCGCCACCGGCAATCGCTAGGATCGACGCGGATTTGCCGGCCTACGGCGGCACGTCGGTGACGGACATCGCCTGCAACTGGAAAGTCTGCGTCGAGCATCTGCTTGCCGAGCATGAACCGTCGCCCGATTTTCGCTGGTGCTGGCCGTTGCTGTCGGTGCGGCGAGCAGGTTCGCTTGCGATCGTTGAACAGATCGTGCCGCACACTTTTCTGCGCACACGACTTTTCACCCACGTCTTTGGCGGTGCCGTCGAGGAGCACGCTCAAGCGGCAAGCCTCATCAAGCTGGCCTGCGAGCAGTTGCAGGCCGATCGAGCTGCAGGGACTGCGTGCGCGAGTGACGGCGCATTGGTCGTCGATTTCCACCGTCGTCTGGCATCGGCCTATGCGCAGGAACCCGCGGCAACCTGAACTTGCTGCTGAAAGGCTCGCTCGGAGAAGAGGTTTTCCTTTCGGATAATCTCCCCTCATGAAGCGCCGCAACTCTTCTCCATGGCGCGTGGAAACGGCAGGCCCAAAATCATCCGAACACATTCGGAGGTTTTGCCCCATGACGCTGCAAGAGAATCTCGAAATTCTGTCCAACCTGTCCCACGTCACAGCCGACATGAACTATCTCGTTCCGATGACGGAGCGGCCGCGTAACTACACGTTCGAGCCGCCGGCGGGCGAGCCGCGCACCAATGCCGAGCATGAAGCGCATGCGGTGAAGATCCGCGACGCGCGACCCATCGCCGATCATGTATCGCTCGACGCCAACGGGTTCGCGCTGCTGCAGCATCGCAGCGCGGTGAAGGATTTCTTCGACGATGAGGAAGTGCGCCGCGTCTACTATCCCGAGGTCGAGCGCCTCGTGAAGCAAGCGACGGGCGCCTATCGCGTTCACATCTTCGACCATACGACGCGCCGTCGCGTGCCCGATGCCGAGACGCAGGCTGATGCGCCGCGCCAGCCGGTGCGTCGCGTCCATATCGATCACACTGCGCGTTCGGGTCCGCAGCGCGTGCGCGACCTGCTGCCCGATGAGGCGGATGAGCTGCTGAAGGGCCGCGTCCAGGTCATCAACCTGTGGCGCCCGATCAAGGGGCCACTGCAGGATTCACCGCTCGCCGTGTGCGATGCGACGACCATCCATTCAGACGATCTGGTGCCCTCGGATCTCGTCTACCCGCATCGCGTCGGCGAGACCTATTCGGTGAAGTACAACCCGACGCATCGCTGGTACTACGTGCCGCAGATGCAGACCGACGAGGCGCTTCTCCTGAAGTGCTCCGATACGTCGACCGGCGTTCCGGCGCGCTTCACGCCGCACAGCGCATTTACCGATCCGACCGCGCCGTCCAACGCCCCGCCGCGCGAGAGCATTGAAGTGCGGACGCTGGTCTTCCACCGCAGCTGAGACAGTCGAGGGCGCGCCATTGAACGGCGCGCCCTC
>CALROF020000142.1:0-16577 GCA_943369775.1 Reyranella massiliensis 521 | reverse complement strand
CACCGTGGCACTGCATGCAGTTGGTCTGGAAGGCCGAGCGACCACCAGCCATCGCAAAGCTGAAGAGCTCGGGCTCCTTGGCGATGTCGGCGAGCGAGGTGGCCCGAATGCGATCGACTAAACCTGCCCGCGCCTTGGCCTGGGCATCGAGCTCCTGGCTGAGTTCGGCGCGGCTCCAGTAGCCCAGCATGCCCTTCGCGTGGCCGTTCAACCACGGCCAGGACGGATAGAGGGCGCAGTAGACGATGGCGAACACCACCGTGGCGTAGAAGGTATAGATCCACCAGGTCGGCAGTGGCGTGTTCAGTTCCTTGACGCCATCCCACTCGTGGCCGGTCGTGTTCTGACCCGACAGCGTATCCTTCTCGATCTTGGTCGGCATGGCCGGTCCTTCGTCATTCGTCGTTGAGCGGGATGCGGGCGTCCTTCTCGAACCGGCGCCGGTTTTTCGGACGCCATGCCCAGAAGGCGATGCCGGCGAAGACCAGGATCGCCCAGATCGTCCAGATCGAGGTCAGCAACTCACCGAGCGCTTCGAGAGTCATGTCCGTTCCCCTATTGCCGCAGCCGCTCGGGCGGGATGTCGCCGAAGCGCACCAGCGTGCCCAGCATCTGCAAGTAGGCCACGAGCGCATCCATTTCGGTGATTGCCGTCGAGTCGACATTGAACTTGCCGACGACGGCCCGCGGATACCGCTTCTCCATCGCCGTCGGATCGAGGTCCGGATTGACCTGCGCTTCGAGGTCGGCGCGGGCGTTGGCGATCATTGCGTCGGTGTAAGGCGTGCCGACCGCGCGCAGCGCTTCGAGGTGTTTCGCGATGTCGCTGTAGTCGAGCTTCTTTTCGGCGAGGAACGGATAGGCGGGCATCACGCTCTCCGGCACGACGGCACGCGGCGAGACGAGGTGGGCGACATGCCAGTCGTTGGAGTAGCGGCCGCCGACGCGCGCCAGGTCCGGCCCCGTGCGCTTGGAGCCCCATTGGAACGGCCGGTCGTACATGCTCTCGGCGGCGAGGCTGTAGTGGCCGTAACGCTCGACTTCATCCTTGAAGGGGCGAATCTGCTGGCTGTGGCAGGTGTAACAGCCCTCGCGGATGTAGATGTTGCGGCCCAGCAATTCGAGCGGCGTGTAGGGGCGAACCCCATCGACCCGCTCGATCGTGGTCTCGATCGAGAACAGCGGGATGATCTGCACCAGGCCACCGATCGAGACCGTAATCAGGGTCAGGACCACCAGCAGGATGGCGTTCTTCTCGATCGCCTCGTGACGAATGAACATTTGCGCGTCTCCTAGGCCGCGAGAGCGGGTTGGCGACGCGCGGAAGCCACTTCGGCTTCGCCGCGGATCGTGCGCCACATGTTGTAGGCCATGAGCAGTCCGCCGGTCAGGAAGCAGACCCCGCCGAGGAAGCGGATGAAGTAGAAGGGCTGCATGGCCGCGACGGTCTCGACGAACGAGTACTGCAGGAAGCCCAGCTCGTCGTAGGCGCGCCACATCAGGCCCTGCATGATGCCGCTCACCCACATCGCGGTGATGTAGAGAACGATGCCGATAGTGGCGATCCAGTAGTGCCAGCCGATCAGGCGCGTCGACCACATGGCCGGCCGGTTCCACATCTTCGGCACCATGTAATAGAGCGTGCCGAATACGATGAAGGCGACCCAGCCCAAGGCGCCGGAATGGACATGGCCGATCGTCCAGTCGGTGTAGTGGCTGAGCGAGTTGACGGCCTTGATCGACATGACCGGACCTTCGAAGGTCGCCATGCCGTAGAAGCCGACGGCGGTGACCGAGAAGCGCAAGCCGGCATCGGTGCGCAGCTTGTCCCACGCGCCGGAAAGCGTCATCAGACCGTTGATCATGCCACCCCAGCTCGGCATCCACAGCATGACCGAGAAGACCATGCCCAGCGTCTGGGCCCAGTCGGGCAGCGACGTGTAGTGCAGGTGATGGGGGCCGGCCCAGATGTACATGAACACCAGGGACCAGAAGTGCACGATCGACAACCGGTAGGAGTAGACCGGGCGGTTAGCTGCCTTCGGGATGTAGTAGTACATCATGCCGAGGAAGGCCGCTGTCAGGAAGAAGCCGACGGCGTTGTGCCCATACCACCACTGGATCATGGCATCCTGCACGCCAGACCAGGCGCCGTAGCTCTTGGAGCCAGTGATCGATACCGGTATCGCCATGTTGTTGACGATGTGCAGGCCGGCGATGGTGATGATGAAGGCGAGGTAGAACCAGTTCGCCACATAGATATGCGGCTCTTCGCGCTTTAGCACGGTGCCGAGATAGGCCACCAGGTAAGCCACCCAGACGATCGTCAGCCAGAGATCGACGAACCATTCTGGCTCGGCGTATTCCTTGCTCTGCGTAATGCCGAGCAGGTAGCCGGCGGCCGCCGTGACGATGAAGAACTGGTAACCGAGCAGCACGAACCAGCCGAGTGGTGCGCCGCCGAACAGGCGGGCTCGGCAGGTGCGCTGTACGACATGGAAGGCCGTGCCGATCAGCGCCGTGCCGCCGAACGCGAAGATGGCGGCCGATGTGTGCAGCGGCCGCAGACGGCCAAAGGTCAGATACTCGCTGTCGAAGCTGAGCTGCGGCCAGACGAGCTGGGCGGCGATGACAACGCCTGCCAGGAAGGCGACGATCCCCCAGAACATCGTCAGCACGACCGCGGCGCGGATCACATCCTCGACATAACGCGGCGCAGAGGGGCGGCCGGTATTCAGGATTGCTTGGCTCGACATGCTTTCTCCCCGCGAAGGTCGGACGGACCCTAGGAGATCGCCGCTGGAGAACCTTGATTTGGGTCAAGGCCCGTGTCGGCCGGACCGATATCAAGTGACGCATGCCTTTCGAGAGTGAAACGCCATGACCGAGACTGTCGCGGTTTTCCCCGGACCGCAGCCGCGCATTCGGCGCGTCGCGATCGACCGGCCGTGGAGCTGGCTGGCGGCAGGCTGGAACGATCTGTGGACCGTCCCTGTCATCAGCCTGTCCTATGGTGTGTTCCCCGTCGTCATGGGCTGGCTGGCCATCGCGCTGCTGCTGTGGTTCGACTATCCCTCGCTGGTGTTGCCGCTCAGCGCCGGCTTCTTCTTCGTCGGGCCGTTCATCGCGGTCGGCCTCTACGAGACTAGTCGACGGCTCGAAGCCGGCTTGCCTGTCGATGGCGACTCCACTCTGAATGCTTGGCGTCGCAATGCCGATCAGATCGCCCTGATGGGTCTCGCCCTGCTATTGCTGCATCTCGCCTGGATGCGCATCGCGCAGCTTCTCTTTGCCGTTTTTCCCTGGCAGAGCGTGCCGTACTGGACCCATTTTACGGATCTGCTCTGGCACGCGACGCGCAGCTTGCCCTTTCTTGCTGCAGGCGTTGCGATCGGCGCCGTGCTCGCTGCGGCGGCATTCATTATCGGGGCTTTTTCGATGCCCTATCTTCTGGACCGCCGCTGCTCGAACCTGTTCGAGGCCATCGCCATCTCGGTCGCCGCTGTGAGACTCAATCCCAAGCCAATGCTCCTATGGGCCGGATTGATCGTTATGCTGGTGACCATGGCGATGGTGCCGGGCTTTCTCGGCCTGATCCTCGTGTTGCCGGTCGTGGCACATTCGACGTGGCATGCCTATCGCGATATCGTGCGCTTCGAGGCGCTGCCCGACCCTGTTAGAAGCGCTGGCTCGCCAACGTAAGCATCACCAGTGCGTTCCCGAACAGGAGGGGAGCGCTCATCCATCGGCCTGCACCGCGCAACTTTCGGCGCATCAGCAGGCCGCCCCAACCCACGGCGATCAAGGCAGGCATCGTGCCGAGGGCAAAGGCCGCCATCGCGAGGCCGCCGCTCGATCCGGAACCCGTGCCGGCTGCTGCGGCCAGTGCGCCATAGAGCAGGCCGCATGGCAGGAAGCCGAGCAGGACTCCAAGACCGTACCTCGCGGCGTTTCCAGTGGCCCCGGCAAGAGGTCCGGCAAGGCGCGACAGCCACGCCTGCAGGCCAAACCCGTTGATGCCCAACGACAACCCCAGCGCTTGGGTAATCAGCAATAGCGCAGCCGCGATGAGCAGTGCGCCGGACAGCCAGCCGAATGCCGTCGTCGACGCGAAAAGTCCCGTAGCCTCGCCGGCGATTGCCCCCAACAGGACATAGGTCGTGAAACGGCCGAGATGGTAGGGCGCGAGCGCAGCGCCGGCGAGCCGATGCCATTCCCCGTAACCCGCACGCGTCGGCCGGTCCGTGTCGGCAATGACCTGCCCGAGCACGAAGGGGCCGCACATGCCGGTGCAATGGATGAGGCTGCCGGCTAGACCGGCGAGGAGCATCGCAACGGGCAACCCGGCAGGATTGGCCGCGGCCGTCTGCAGCCCGTCACCGCAAAGCGCCAGGAATCGGACAATCGTCTCCATGTCCGCAGTAGATCATTTCGCGTCGACCGCGGACTTGACGCAGGTCAAGGCATGCGTTGCGCGCAGACGGCAGAAGGATGCGTCACCGGAGGAGATTGGCCATGGGATATAAGACGATCCTCGTCCACTGCGATGCCGCGCCTAAGGTCGGCCAGCGACTTGTCGTTGCGGCGGAACTGGCGCAGCGATTTGGCGCCCATCTGGTTGGCGTGCACGCGCGCCCGCCGTTCGAGGCCCCCGTCTTCTTCGAAGGCGGCATGCAGATGGACACGCTGTTTGCGTCCTACGAAGCGGGTGTAAAGGCCGATGCGGAGGCAGCGCGGGCGGCCTTCGACAAGGCCCTGAAGGCTCGACACCTTTCCCATGAGTGGCGGGCCGTCGACGGCTTTATCGACAGCGAGCTCGCGATCCAGGCGCGTTATGCCGATCTCACCGTCGTCGGGCAGACCGATCTCGATGCCCAGACGCCGACGCCCTCAGATCTGCCGGAATCCGTCGTGCTGTCGACAGGGCGGCCGATGCTGATCGTGCCCCATGTCGGTGTCCGTTCGCAGCCGGGTGAACGGGTGATGCTGTGCTGGAATGCCAGTCGCGAGAGTGCGCGTGCGGCGGCAGACGCTCTCCCCTTCCTGCAGGCAGCAAAGAAGGTCATCGTGCTGGTCGTCGACCCGCATACCTCGGCCGATGGTCACGGCGCGGAACCAGGTGCCGATGTGGCGCACTGGCTGGCGCGTCACGGCGTCGATGTCACCGTCCAGCGCGATGTTGCCGCTGATTCGGATATCGGGGGCGTAGTCCTCTCACGCGCGGCTGACCACAATATCGATCTGATCGTGATGGGCCTCTACGGCCATTCGCGCGTGCGCGAGATGGTTCTGGGCGGTGCCAGCCGCACGCTCCTGTCCAGCATGACCGTCCCCCTGTTCGTGTCCCACTGATGGACGCCCGTACCCTCGCGACCTACGACCGCCCGGTACCGCGCTACACCAGCTATCCGACGGCAGCGCAGTTTCATGGCGCTGTCGGCCCGGTCGAGCATCGGACCTGGCTGCAGGATCTCGCCGGCAAGAGCGCGACGTTCTACCTGCATGTTCCGTTCTGCGCCCGGCTCTGTTGGTATTGCGCCTGCCATACGTCGGCGGTGAATCGGCCGGAGTCGCTCGATGCCTACGCGCGGGCCTTGGCGAAGGAGATCGACCTCGTCGCGGCGGCAGCCCCCGATCTCTGCATCGGTTCGGTCCAGTGGGGTGGCGGCACGCCGTCGCAACTCGGCGCGGACCGGATCGTTTCGGTTGCCCGGCAGCTTGCGGCCCGCTTCGATCGGCGCTGTGGCGAAGAGACCTCGATGGAGATCGATCCTCGGTTCTGCGACGAGGCCCTCGTCGGCGCCCTGCAGGAGATCGGCGTCAACCGTGTGAGCCTTGGCGTTCAGGACTTCGAGATCGACGTCCAGCAGGCGATTAACCGGCTGCAGTCTGTCGACGATACGGCCACGGCGGTTGGTCGGCTGCGTGGGGCAGGCATTCGACGCATCAACATCGATCTCGTCTACGGTCTGCCTAGGCAGACGCCCGAGACGCTGGGGCGCACGCTCGATGCCGCGTTGCAATTGGCCCCTGATCGCTTCGCGGTGTTTGCCTACGCCCACGTGCCGTGGATGAAGGCACGCCAGAAGCTGATCGACGTCGAGGCCCTTCCAGGCGCAGCCGAGCGGTCGGCCATGGCTGCCCTCGTGTCCGAGCGACTGCTCGCCGGTGGCTATGTGAAAGTGGGGCTCGATCACTATGCGCGCCCCAAGGATGCTTTGGCGATGGCGGCGAAGCGCGGCCAGCTCCGTCGTAGTTTCCAGGGATATGTTGCCGAGGAGCAGCCGTGGGTCGTGGGCCTCGGCGCCTCGGCCATCTCGAGCTTGCCGCGCGGCTACACGCAGAACGCCACCGACACGACGCGCTACCGGTCTCTGATGGAGGCCGCCACCTTCGCGACGGCGCGCGGCCTGGAATTCTGCGCTGCCGACCGGCTGCGCGGCGAGATCATCGAACGGCTGATGTGCACCTTCTCGGTCGATCTCGGGGAGGTCTGCTGCCGTCATCAGGTGTCGTTGGCGTCTTTCCTGGCCGAGATCGAGGCGCTCCCGGCGCTGGTCGACGATGGCCTGGTCGAACGGGAAGGCGACAGGCTGAGTGTCACCGAGCGCGGGCAGCCGTTGGTGCGCTTCGTCTGTGCGGCATTCGATCATCACTTGCACCATGCCGATGGTCGCCATTCGCGCGGTATCTGAAGGAAGGATCTGGCTATGAGCACGCATCAACTGGTCGCCGGGCACATCGAAGCGGCACTTGCCGAGGCTGGCAGCAAAGGTATCTCCGACGACGTGGTCGCACGGTGCCTCCTGTCGGAGGCGATACGGATCTTCCAGCGCAGTCGTCCGAACGACGACATTGCTGCCGAGCTGACGGCTGCCGCCGACAATCTCGATGAAGCCAGTCCGCTTGCTTTCATCAGGCCTTGAACCGTCTTGTCGGTGTCGCCGCCCACCATGCTATCGTGGTGGCGAAAGGCATTGCATCGATGAGTCAGCTCTCACAGTCCGCGACGTCGTCGAAGGAAGTCGCCGCCGTCATTGCAGCTTCGGCGCACGCCCAACTGCTCCTGCGGCCGGATCTGCGCATTGTGACGGCAAGCGACGGCTATTGCGGTGCGCTGGGCCTTGGGCGCTCGGCGCTGGTCGATCGGACGCTCGACGAGGTCTTCGCGCCGGGGTCGGGGCTGGATATTCTCAAGGCTTCCCTCGAAACGGCACGCGAGACAGCGCGCCCGCATCGCAACGACAAGCCCGGCCGGCTGTTGGCGCAATCGGCAACCGGCAGTGTCGCGGGGTTGTCGCTGATCGACGCGATCAGCAGCCCAGTGCTTTCTTCCGAAGGCGGGGTGAGGTGGCTGCTGCACGTTGCGGCTCTTCCCGGTGAAATCGGCCGGACGCACCTGGCGCAAGCGCTGGAAGCGGCGGAAGCGCGGCTGCGCTCGGTTCTGCAGACCGTGCCGGACGCCATGATCATCATCGATGAGCGCGGGCGGATCGAGTCGCTCAGTACGACGGCGGAGCGGTTGTTCGGCTTCAGTACCGGCGAGGTCGTGGGGCAGAACATCAGCATGCTGATGCCGTCGCCCTACCGTGAACAGCATGACCTCTATATCGAACGCTATCTGTCGACCCGGGAGCGGCGCATCATCGGCATCGGCCGCATCGTCGTCGGCCAGCGCAAGGACGGCAGCACCTTTCCCATGCATCTCACGGTCGGCGAACTGCAGACCGGCGAGCGGCACCATTTCACCGGCTTCATCCGGGATCTCACGGATCAACAGATCACGGAAAGCCGCCTCAAGGAGCTGCAGTCCGAAGTCACTCACATGTCGCGCTACACGGCCCTCGGTGAAATGGCCTCGACCCTGGCGCACGAAATCAACCAACCGCTGACGGCGATCAGTAATTACCTGAAGGGCTCGCAGCGCCTGATCGATCGCCTGGAGGGCGAGCCCGTGCCTCTGTTGCGCGACGCCGTCGGGAAGGCGGCCGAGCAGGCCTTGCGCGCCGGCCAGATCATCCGCCGGCTGCGCGAATTCGTGTCGCGCGGCGAGAGCGAGCGGCGAATCGAGAGTCTGCCCAAACTGATCGAGGATGCGAGCACGCTGGCCCTGGTCGGCATCAAGGAAGCCGGCATCGAGGTGCGTTTCCGGCTCGACGCCCGGGCGGATCAGGTTCTGGCAGATCGCATCCAGATCCAGCAGGTTCTGGTGAACTTGATCCGCAATGCCATCGAGGTCATGGCCGACAGCGAGCCACCTCGTACGCTCGAGATCGCGACTGCAGCCGGACCGGACGACATGGTCGAAGTGAGTGTTGCCGACACGGGCGGCGGCCTCGCACCCGAGATCGCTCGGCATCTTTTCCAGCCGTTCATGACGACCAAGCGCAAGGGCATGGGCCTGGGGCTTTCGATCTGCCGCACGATCGTCGAGGCGCATGGCGGGAAGATCTGGGTGGATACGCCCGCCAGCGGTACCGTCTTCCGCTTTACGTTGCGGGGCCTTAGCCGGCAGGAAGCGGGCCATGGCCGCTAACCAGGTAGTGCACATCATCGACGACGACGTCGACGTTCGTCAGTCGCTGGCCTTTCTGCTCAGCACGGAGGGGCATGCCGTCCGAGTGCACGATTCGGCGCTCGCTTTCCTGAAAGCGCTTCCGGGTGCTCAGGATGGCTGCGTCATTACCGACATTCGCATGCCCGATATGGATGGGCTGGAGCTTCAGCGCCGTCTCAACGAGCTCAAGGCAGGGTTTCCCGTCATCATCATGACCGGGCATGGCGATGTGTCTCTCGCCGTTACCGCGATGAAGGCCGGCGCTGTCGATTTCATCGAAAAGCCGTTCGACGATGAGGCGCTCTTGTCTGCGGTCCGGACGGCACTCGCTCGGCATGCCATGGACAGCGAACGCGAGGCACGGTTGGCGGCTGTGCAAGCGCGCCTGGCGGGGCTGTCGCCACGCGAGCGCGAAGTCCTGCAGGGCCTCGTCGCAGGCAAGGCCAACAAGATGATCGCCTACGATCTCGGCATCAGTGCACGCACCGTGGAAGTTCATCGGGCGAATGTGATGACGAAAATGCAGGCCGACAGCCTTTCCGAGCTCGTCCGCATGGTGCTCGCGGCTACGTAGAATCCCTTAGATCAAGACCCGAATAGTTACCCGCCGGCCAGCGGGATACCGATGTGCATCGACAACGCTTCCAGCTCAAAGCCGGGGAGATACCGATGCAGATCCTTGCGAACGTTATCCGAATGCCCGCCCCTCTCGCTCTGCGGGGCAGTCCGTCGGCAGGGGTGCTGCAGATATTGAGAAAGGGAGAAGAGCTGTTCGCCGAGGGCGATGCCGCCGACTGGTTCTACAAGGTCGTGACGGGCGCCATACGGACCAGCAAGCTGCTGAGTGACGGCCGGCGGCAGATCGGCGCCTTCCATCTTGCCGGGGAGATTTTCGGCCTGGAGGCTGGTGACGTGCATCGGTTCACCGCCGAGGCCCTGGCCGGGGCCACGGTTCTGGCCTATCGCCGCACCTGCCTGGAGTCGTCGGCACACGATTGGGGCACTTTGCGCGAGGAGGTTCTTGCGTCGGCAATCCGCAGCCTCGACCGCGCGCAGGAGCACATGCTGCTGCTCGGGCGCAAGACGGCACAGGAAAAGGTCGCGGCCTTCCTTCTCGACATGGCCTATCGCATGCCGGACGGCGAAGGCCAGTTCGAGCTGCCCATGCCGCGCTCCGACATCGCCGACTATCTCGGCCTAACGATTGAAACGGTGTCGCGGACTCTCAGCCAGTTCGCGCGTGACGGGCTGATCCGGTTGCCAGCTGCCAGCCGGTGGATCGAGCTCTGCAATCTGCAGGCGCTAAGACAGCTCAACATCTAGGAGTGCTCGACAGAGCGCTCAGCCCGCGGGTTGGATGGGCTGCATCCGGTCGATGGCCTTGAAGGCGCGGCGCGCCTGGTCGAGCAGTTCTCCGTCTGTCGGGTGATCCATCGCTTCGACGCCGACGAGATTGGCGTGGACCCACGGCATCGTCTTCTCGACGTGACGAACCAGCTCGAGCTTCGCCTGGGCTGGACCAACCAGGAGCCACTCCGTGGTGCCCCGCAGGGCATCGATGATGTGATCCAGAAAACTCAGATCGAGTGCCATGTGGCCCGACCCAATGACGCCGGCCTTGTGGTGAACCTGGCGGAATGGGTTGTGCGCCTTGATGGTCTCCCGCTCGACATCGACGGCATTGAAACGGAAGATCCGGGCTTCCTTGGTATCCATCCAGACGATGGCGTGGCTGTGCGTCATCTCAACTCCTCGATGTGTCGCGGCGGGCTTGCCGACGTCGGCTGCCGTTCGGCCAGAAGCCGGCCGTTGCGCGGATCGACGATATGGAGGCGGCGGCAGGCCAAGCAGTGCTGCCCGACATAGGTCGGCAGCGGCGAGTTCGACTCCTCGAAACTTCCTTGGACGTTGTAGCCCGTGCTCGGACAGCGGAAGACGAAGGTCTGCATCCGTTGAACCGTAGCGCCTTGGGAGACGCGGCGCTTTGATCCAGCGCAAGCCAGGGAAGCCCGCAGCACCGGCGAAGAGGCGTGTCCGGCAGTTCGGCGCGCCGGCTGTCAGGGTGATGCGCAGTGTCTGCCGATCATGCGACTTTCGTTCGTTGACCTGCATTTGGAAGAGGGGCAATCTTCTTCAAATAGAAATGTATTCACTATCGAGAATTTTGGTTTGTCATGGATTTCTCCTTCTCTGAACAGCAGGTCGCCGTGCGCGACATGGTCAGGCGCCTGTGTCAGTCGGAGCATCAGCAGCTGGTCGTCGCCGCGGAAGAGAACGAAGTTCTGCCGCGCGAGGTGTTCGCGCGCTGGGGCGAGCTTGGGCTGCTGGGGGTCCGCTATCCGGAAGGCGACGGCGGCAGTGGTCTCGACAAGGTCAGCGACTGCATCGTGCGCGAGGAGCTGAGCTATATGAGCCAGGGCTTCGCATCGAGCTGGTCGGCGCACAGCCATCTCGGAATCTGGCCAATCTGGAAGGCGGGCACCGACGATCAGCGCGAGCGCTTCTTCCGGCCTGCCGTGGCGGGGAAGAAGATCGCCGGCTTTGCCCTGAGCGAACCCGATGGCGGGTCGAACATCCGTGCGCTCAAGACCCGTGCGGAGCGCACCGCCGGCGGCTGGAAACTCAACGGCAGCAAGCTCTACATCACCAACGCACCGATCGCCGATTTTCTGCTCGTCGCAGCCCGCACCGCGCCCGAACTCAGGGGCGATGCCATCAGCCTGTTCATCGTCGAGCTGCCGGCCAAGGGCATGCATATCGACAAGCTGAAGAAGGAAGGCATCCGAGCATCCGAAACCGGCCTGATCCACATCGAAGATGTGTTCGTGCCGGACGATTGCGTCCTTGGCGGACGCTTGGGGACCTACCCTGTGATCCTCGACTCGCTGAGCGAGAACCGCGTCGGTGTCGCGGCCAATGCCCTCGGCATGGCGCGAGCGGCCTTCGATGCGGCCACGGCCTATGCGCAGGACCGCATGGTCGCGGGAAAGCGCATCGGTGACTACCAGGCGATTGGGCACAAACTTGCGGAGATGTCTGCCCAGATCGAGGCCGCGAGATGGCTCGTCTATTACGGTGCCTGGCGCGTCGACCAGAATACGCTGGATTCGGCGACTGCTGCCCGCGTCAAGCTGATCGCCAGCGAGACTGCTGTGGCGGTGAGCGAACAGGCAATCCGCATTCACGGCGGTGCCGGGATCATGCGCGAGTATCCGGTCGGCCGTATCCATCGCGACGCGCTGGTCTACGTGATCGGCGAGGGCACCAGCGAGATCCAGAAGAACATCATCGCGCGCGATCTCGGCTTCAAGTCCTAGAGCTCGCTCTGCGTTCAATACATCAAAGGGACAGAAGAGCCGACCTTGTCCTGCGCGAGCGCCACGGCGTGACGCGTTGATCCGCATAGAGCGGCCGGAGCGGCACAACGCCTTCGGCCTGGAGGTCCGCCAGGTCATCGCCGATACTGAGGCTCATACGAAATGGGCGACGGCATGAGCGCGACCGAGATATTCTACGGGCAGGCGGTCGTACCGGCTTTGCGCGACAGCCGCCTGTTCGGTTTGCGTCGGTGTCGGGGGAGATGATCTTGAATTGCATCGCGAACCACGCCCTCCAGATGCCACGCGCGTACTGAGGGCGGAAGCGGAGATGGTTTCCTTGAGGGCGAGCGTGGCGTACCACGCGCGGACTACGCCGCATCGCGACGCGTTGCTCTACGGTCGCCAGCGCCTGAGCTACGCGCAGCTTCTGGTCCGTGTCGAAACCGTTGGCGGTCTTCTGCAACGACGCGGCGTCCGTCCAGGTCAGGTGGTCGCTCTGCTCATGAAGAACAGCGCGGCCTTTATCGAGCTGTCGCTGGCGGTCAGTCACGTCGGTGCCGTGTTGCTGCCGATCAACTACCGGCTTGGCGCAGAGGAAGTGGCCTACATTCTGCAGCACTCGGAAGCGGCACTACTGTTCGTGGACAAGGAACTGCGCGAAGCTGCGGGTGACTTTGCGGGCATTGTCGAGGTAGGCGAGGAGGCGCAATCGGACAGCACGCTGCTTGCGCCCGGTGTCGAACCCTGCTCGGCGCCGCATCCGAGCCAACCCGGCGACCTGTTCCGCCTCATGTACACGTCGGGCACCACCGATCGACCCAAGGGCGTGATGCACAGCTACGAGAACTATCACTGGAAGTGCCTCGACCACATTACGTCATTGGGTCTATCGGCGGACGACCGTTTGCTCGTGGTCGGGCCACTCTACCATGTGGGGGCTTTCGACCTGCCGGGCCTGGCCGTGTTTACGGTCGGAGGCATGCTGGCCGTGCAACGCGAATTCGATGCCGAGCGCGCGCTGTCGCTGATTGATCAGGAGAATCTGACAGGCGCCTGGATGGCACCGGTGATGCTCAATCGCGCGCTCGCCCTGGGCCGGCGCGAATGCGATCTGTCGAGCTTGCGCTGGCTGATCGGTGGCGGAGAACGCACCCCGGAGGATCGCATTCGCCAGTTCGGTTCGCTGTTCCCGAAGGCACGCTACATCGACGGTTACGGGCTGACGGAGACCTGTTCGGGCGACACGCTCATGGAAGCCGGTCGCGAGATCGAGAAGATCGGCTCGACCGGTCGCGCGTTGGCCCATGTGCAGATCGAAGTCCGCGACGACGAAGGTCGTCCTTTGCCTGCCGGGCAGAGCGGCGAGATATGCGTCCGTGGCCCCAAGGTGACGAAGGGTTACTGGAAGGATCCCGCGAAGACGCGCGAGAGCTTCTACGGTGACTGGTTCCGCACGGGCGATGTGGGCCATCTGGATGCAGAGGGCTTCCTGTTCCTGACCGACCGCAAGAAGGACATGATCATCAGCGGCGGCGAGAACATCGCGTCGTCCGAAGTGGAGCGCGTGCTCTATGAGCTGCCCCAGATCGCTGAGGCGGCAGCGATTGGCCTTCCCGACGCGACCTGGGGCGAACGCGTGACTGCTGTGGTGGTGCTGAAGTCCGACACGTCGCTCACGCTCGACGAGCTGCGCGCCCATTGCGAGGGACGGCTCGGCAGTTTCAAGACGCCCAAGCAACTCATCGTGCGCGATGACCTGCCGCGCAATCCTTCAGGCAAGGTACTCAAGCGCGTGTTGCGTAGCGAACTCACGACTGGAGTCACATCATGAGTTCGCGATTGAGAATACTATTCTCATAGGAAATAATGTCGGTCGGGAGGGGGCACATGGAAATCGCACACTGGCATTCGCCTGCGTACGCGCTCACCGCGCCGTAACGACTATCGCATCTCGATACAAAAATCATGCGTCAAAGTAAAAGGAGGAACCCCATGAAAATCGTCCGTTGGTTCGCCGGCCTCGCTGCCGCTGCGGGCCTCATGGCCGCCGTGCCCGTCGCGGCACAGCCTTATCCGAACAAGCCGATCCGGCTCATCGTGCCGTTCGCCCCTGGCTCCGGAAGCGACATCCTTGCGCGTATTCTATCCGAGCCATTGTCCCAGGCTTTGGGTCAGCCGATCATCATCGACAACAAACCCGGTAACAACACGACGGTCGGTACCGAGATCGTCGCGACGGCAGCGCCGGACGGATACACGCTCGGTCTCCTGACCAACTCCGGTCTTGCCGCGAGCCCCGGTGGACTGACGAGCGGAGTGCGCTACGATCCGGTCAAGGACCTGTCCTATGTGGCGCTGGTCGCGTCGGTCAATTACGTCTGGCTCGTCAACAACGACGTCAAGGCGAAGACCGCTCCCGAGCTGATCGAGCTGATCAAGACCAATCCCGGGAAGTACAACTACGCGAGCGGCAACACGGGTGGCATTGCCTACGGCGGCTACATCAAGAATGCCCACAAGCTCGACGTGACGCACGTCCCTTACAAGTCGACGCCTCCGGCGCTGGCCGATCTGATCAGCGGACATGTCCAGATCATGGTGGCCGACGTGCCCGCGTCGTTGAGCATGATCCGGGCCGGCAAGGTCCGGCCGGTCGGTGTGCCGGCAGCCAAGCGCTATGAGTTGCTGCCCGACGTTCCGACCTTCGCGGAAAGCGGCTTGCCCACTCCGCCGAACATGGACGGCTGGTGGGCCCTTGTCGCGCCGGCCGGTACGCCCAACGAGATCCTCGACCGTCTGAACAAGGAGGTGGTCAAGGTCCTCGAAACGGAGTCGATTCGGGCGAAGCTGTTGCAGAGCAGCTTGGTGCCGACGCCGTCGACGCGCGCGCAAGCGACGCAGTATCAGAAGGATCAGCTGCAGGTGTGGACGAACATGGTCAAGGACCTCAACCTCAAGGTCGAGTAACCAACGACAGACCGCACCGATTGCCGGCGGGTCTGCTCGACCCGTCGGTCGTCGAAAGAGGTGGCCGGCGCTTCGCTCTCAGGTGACCGGCAGGCCCATCTCGCGGGCAATTGCCCGTAGTTGAATTTCCACACTGCCGACCGTGACGGGTGCCACCAGGGCATCGAGCGCCCAGCGCATCACCGGCAGCTCGCTGGTCAAGCCCCAACCGCCGCCGACATGCAAAGCCGTCTGCGTGACCCGCACTACGGCCTGGGTCGAGTGCAGTTTGGCAGCCGAGACATCGAGGATCACATCGCGCAGCGGCAGGCCGCTGTCCCAGCGTGCAGCCGCGTGATAGGTGAGCCGGCGTGCCGCTTCGACATCCACGTGGGACTGTGCGAGTGCAAAGGCGATCGACTGGTTGGCGCCGATCGGCCGGCCGAATTGATGGCGCGTGAGGGCATAGTCGCGTGCCCAGTCGAGAGCGGTCTGCATGTGCCCGAGCCAGCGGGCGGCAACCATGATGCGTTCGCGATTGAAGCCCGCCATGATCGCGGCAAAGCCCGCGTCGACGCGCCGACTTTCGGGTACGCGAGTCTTGTTGAAAGTCACGCGGTAGGTAGGTGCCGGGCGGTTGACGTAGGTGTCGATCTGGCTGACTTCGATACTCGGGTCGTGCCGATCCACGGCGAAGAAACGCATGCCCTGACGGCCGGCCGTCGGATCGGTCTGCGCCAGGGTGACGAGGACATCGGCATCTCCGCCGAGCGTTATGAAGGACTTCAGGCCGTCCAGTACCCATACGTCGCCCTCGCGCGTAGCCCGGGTCTGCACGTTCTGGATGTCGTTGCCGGCCTCTGGCTCCGTTATCGTGATCGCAACCACGCATTCACCCGCAATGTTGCGGCGTGCGATCTCGCGATGCTCCGCGTTGCCGTGCTCGTAGAGGATCGAACCCGCGACGTTCTGCACCAGCACGGCAACCGCGAGGTTCGGGTTGACCTTGGACATCTCCTCCATCGCGATGGCTTCTTCGTAGCTGCCGAGCCCGGCGCCGCCGATATCCTCGCTTGCCGTGATGCCGATCAGGCCGGTCTTTGCGGCAGCCTGGTAGAAGGCGCGCGGGAAACGCTTCTCCGCATCGGCCTGCTTCCAGCGCGTGCCGATTTCCTTTTCGGCGAAGGTCTTGCACATGTCGCGGAAAGCGTTGCGATCGACGGTGTTGGTGGGAACGGGCGTGCGAACAGAATTGGTGAAAAGGGCAGCCATGATCTGATATTCTCTATCGTGCAAATATTTCTATATAAGAAATACATAGGAGCCCCATGACATTGTCAACGGATAGCCCGCTTGCGCTCCGCCGCGCGGAGGGAATGCTCGAGATCGTATTGACGCGCAGCGACAAGGCCAACGCACTGACGGCCGGCATGATGGACGGCATCGCACAGGCCGTCGCCGGCGCGTACACCAACGAGATCGTTCTGGTGTCGAGCGCCTCGCCGACATTGTTCTGCGCCGGTGCAGACATTCGCGAGTTCGTCGGGGGCCGCCTGCCGGAGCAGGAGGAGGCATTGCTGGCGATGATCAAGGCGATGGCACACAGCCGGGCACCGATCATGGCAGTCGCTCGAGGGCGAGCCTCGGGAGCAGGGGCCCTCTTGCTGTGCTTGGCCGACGTCGTGATTGCAGCCGAGGACCTGCAGGTAGCCTGCCCCGAATTCGTGTTCGGGATGTATCCGATCATCGTCGAG
>CALROF020000141.1:0-16608 GCA_943369775.1 Reyranella massiliensis 521 | reverse complement strand
CGGCCTGGAAGCAGATGATCTTGTACCGCTTCGGATGGCCGTTCATGTACTGATACTTGCGTATCAGCTTGATGCCGCCTTCGATCGCCTCGGCGCCGGAATTACAGAAGAACATCGTGTCGGCGAAGGTGAGGTCGGCCAGCCGCTTGGCCAGCTTCTCGCCATTGCCGATCCGGAACAGGTTGGAGGTGTGCCAGAGCTTCGAGCCCTGCTCGGTCAGAGCCTTGACCAGGGCGGGGTGGCAGTGGCCCAGCGCGTTCACGGCGATGCCCGAGGTAAAGTCGACATAACGTCGGCCGTCCGTCGCGTAGAGATAGTTGCCTTCTCCGCGTTCGAACACGACGTCCTTGCGACCGTACGTCGGCATCACAGCCGTAATCACAACCAGTCCTCCGTCAAAAGTAAAAAGCCTCGCCAGAGCCGGCGATTCCGGGATGGAAACTCCGGGTTTTGACGAGGATCGGGCACTATCTTATCCGGGTTGGGGTGTGTCAACTTGAGCACTCCAGGTGGGAATTGATGCAAAGGGCCCGTCTTGAGAGGGGGCATCCCCTCTGCTAGGAGACGCGCCTTCCGATGAAATCGCTGCCCACTCGCAATTCCAAGCTCGCCTTGCACCGCGCCGGTTTCGCCTCGGTGCCGGCGATGCTCGACTATGCGGCCGAGGGCGACACCGGTGTGACCTTTTATAATGCCAAGGGCGAGCAGCTCTCGGCCTTGGCGTGGAGCGACGTGCGCCAACGCGCCCATGTCGTGGCGCGCAAGCTGATCGGCGCAGGATTTGCGCGCGGCGAGCGAATTTTGATCACGGCCGATACCTGGCCGGGCTTTTTCGATTCCTTCTTCGGCGCGCAATATGCCGGCCTCCTTCCTGTGCCGGTGTCCATTCCGGTCGGCATCGGCGGAAAGGAGGCCTATCTCGACCAGCTCCGCCGTCAGATTGCCGCCTCCGGCGCGGTGGCAGCCTTCGGTCTCGACGATCTTGCTGGCTACCTCGGCGAAGCTGCCACGGAGTTTCCTGCAGTCCGCCTTCACGGCGGTATGGACGTACTGCATGCGCTGCCCGAGAAGCCGGTCGATCTTCGTCCGCTCGGTGTGGACGATCTTTGTTACATCCAGTTTTCATCCGGCAGCACGCGCCATCCGCACGGTGTGCAAATCACCCAGCGCGCGCTGATGGCCAACCTCGGCGGCATGACGGGCTCGGCCGGCCTCGACGTCGTCGTGGGCGATCGGGCCGTGAGCTGGCTGCCGCTCTATCACGACATGGGCTTGATCGGCTTCCTGATGGCGCCGCTCAGCGCCCAGCTCTCGATCGATTACATGACGCCGCGCGACTTCGCCCGCCGGCCGATGCAGTGGCTCAATCTGATGTCGCGCAATCGCGGCACGATCTCCTACAGCCCGAGCTTCGGCTACGACCTCGCCGTCCGTCGGGGTGCTGCCCAGGTGCCGGCCGATCTCGACCTGAGCTGCTGGCGCCATGCCGGCATCGGCGGCGACATGGTGCGCGCCGACGTGCTGGAACGCTTTGCGTCGACCTTCGAGGCCGCAGGCTTCAGCAGCAAGGCCTTCATCCCGAGCTACGGCATGGCCGAAGTGTGCCTCGCCATCACCTTCAGCCCGCACGGCCGGGGTGTGTGCACCGACACGGTCGATCGCACGATGCTTGCCGAAGCGCAGCGTGCAGTGCCAGCGGCCGATCCCGCCGATGATCGCCAGGCACGCCGTTTCGTGCTGTGTGGCCGCGTGCTGCCGGGGCATCGGTTGGAAGTGCGCGACGCCGACGGCAAGGTGCTGGCCGACCGCGAAGTGGGCCGCATCTTCGTGAGCGGGCCCAGCATCATGCCCGGCTATTTCGGCGAGCCCGAGGCCAGCCAAGAAGTCCTATCATCCGATGGTTGGCTCGATACCGGCGACCTTGGCTACACGTTGGCCGGAGAAATTGTCGTCACCGGCCGCGCCAAGGATTTGATCATCGTGAACGGCCGCAATGTATGGCCGCAGGACATCGAGTGGGCGATCGAGGCCAAGCGCCTGACCAAGACCGGCGATGCCGCCGCCTTCTCGATCGACACCGGCGAAGGCGAGCGCGTGGTGGTGGCGGTGTTGGCGCGCGTTTCGGGCGAGGAAGCACGGCAGGCCTTGGCGCGCGATGTCGCTGGCGCCGTGCGCGAAGCGATTGCCGTGGACTGCGATGTCGCCCTGGTGCCGCCGACGGTCGGCCTGCCGACCACGTCGTCGGGCAAGCTGTCGCGGGCGCGGACCAAGGCCAACTACCTCGCCGGCCTCTACGCGCCGGCGTCGCCGTCCTCGAAACCCGCAGCGGCCTGATCCGGGCGCGATGAGCAAGCTGGTCGCCGTTACCGGTGCCACCGGTTTCGTCGGTCCGCACCTCATTGCTGCGCTGGCGCGTCGCGGCTGGCGGTTGCGCCTCCTGGTGAGGCGCTGGTCGCCGTTGCCGTCGCTGGCCGGCGTCGATGCCGAAATCGTCCTGGGCGACGTCCTCTCCGAACCCGCGTTGAAGGCATTGGTGCGAGGGGCGGATGCCGTGGTCCATGCCGCGGGTCTGATCAAGGCCCGGACGCCGGCCGACTTCCTGCCCGTCAATCGCGACAGCGCCGCGCTGCTCTCGGCCCTGACGCCGGAAGCGACGCTCGTCCTGCTGTCGTCGCTCGCCGCGCGCGAACCGCAGCTGTCGGCCTACGGCGCCAGCAAGCGGGCTGGCGAGGAGGCGGTCGCGGCCCGGAGCGGACCCTGGGTCGCCGTGCGCGCGCCGGCCGTCTACGGGCCTGGAGACCGCGAGACACTGGCATATTTCCGCTCTGTGAAACATGGGCTGGCGCCCCAGCCATGGCTCCCGTCGGCGCGCCTGTCGCTGATCCATGTCTCTGACCTCGCCGAGGCCCTGGCGCTTGCAGTCGAGCGGCCGCCGGAGCCGTCGATCTACGAAGTCGACGACGGCACGGAGGGTGCATATTCATATGCCGATATGGCCCGGGCGGCGGGGGCGGCGCTGGGGCGGCAGCCCTGGCAGGTGAAGGTCCCGCGGTCGCTCATGGCCGGAATCGCTGCGTGGAACGGGCTACGCCAGGCATTGGGCGGCCCCACCCAGATCCTGACCCAGGGCAAGGTCGCCGAGATTTTTCACCCGGACTGGTCCGTCCATAATCGACAGCTCGCTGCCGCCATTGGCTTCCAGCCGCGTTATGACCTGACGGCCGGCTTCCGCGACACCGTCCAGTGGTATCGCAGCCAGCATTGGCTTTAGGACGTGTGAAACACTGCGTAATAAATTGTTATTTCACAAGGAATCAGGGTTTCTGGCACAAGTTGCCCGCCTGACCCCGGGACCCGGAGAGCGTTTTGCGCACTGCCCATCAAATGATCGTCGAGAACGACGGCATCGCCGACACCCTCGAACTGCGCCGCGAGAGCACGCTCGCGCGTGGCGAAGTCATGGGTGAAATCTGCCATCACCTGGCGCCGTTCCAGGTCGGCGAGAAGCCGATCGCGGGCGACACCGTGATTGCCAAGGACCTGACCATCGATTCGCTCGCGATCATGGACATGGTCATGGAGCTCGAGGACCGCTTCGACGTCTCGATTCCCATGAACGTCGTGGCCGAGATTCACACCGTCGACCAGCTCGCGGATACCATCCTGAAGCTCCACGCCCGGCGTTAGCCATGGGCCTGTTCGATCGCCATGCGGGCCTGCTCGAGGCCTATCGGGACGTTCGGACCACCGGTTACGATCCGTTCCAGATCCGTATGGAACGGGTCGTGTCGCCGACCGAGGCCATCATCAACGGCCGCAAGACGCTCCTCGTCGGCACCAACAACTACTTCGGCCTGACCTTCGATCCCTCCTGCATGGAGGCAGCGATCGAGGCCATTCGCGCCGAGGGAACCGGCACGACCGGCTCGCGCATCGCCAACGGCAGCTACAACGAGCACGTGGCGCTGGAGCAGGAGATCGCCGAGTTCTACGGCAAGAAGCACTGCATGGTCTTCACGACCGGCTATCAGGCCAATCTCGGCATCATCTCGACCCTGGCGGGCGAGGGTGACCAGCTCCTGATCGATGCCGACAGCCACGCCTCGATCTACGACGCCTGCAAGATGACGCAGGCCGAGGTCGTCCGCTTCAAGCACAACGATCCGTCGAGCTTGGAGGCGCGCCTGCGTCGGCTGGGCGACCGGCCGGGCAACCGGGTGGTGGTGCTGGAAGGCATCTACTCGATGCTGGGCGATACGGCGCCGCTGCGCGAGTTCGTCGACGTCTGCAAGAAGTACAACGCCTACGTCCTGATCGACGAAGCCCATTCGTTGGGCGCGCTCGGCGAGACCGGCCGCGGTCTCTGCGAATCGACCGGCGTCATCGACGACTGCCATTTCATCGTCGGCACCTTCTCCAAGACGCTCGGCGCCATCGGCGGCTACTGCGTCTCGGACGATCCGGATTTCGACATCCTGCGAGTCACTGTCCGCTCCTACATGTTCACGGCCTCGCTGCCGCCTTCGATCGTGGCGTCGGTGCGCCAGGCGTTGAAGGTCGTGAAGGCCAAGCCGGAGCTGCGCAAGCAGCTCTGGGACAATGTCGCCACCCTCTACGACGGACTCGCCGCCCAGGGCTTCAAGCTCGGCCCGGAGCATGGCCCGGTTGTCGGCGTGCATCTGCCCGACCGCATGGTCGCCATCGGTTTCTGGCGCGCCATGCTGGATGCCGGCATCTACGTGAACGTCGCCGTGCCGCCGGCCACGCCCAACGGCGTGTCGCTGCTGCGTTGTTCGGTTTGTGCCGTGCATACGCCGGAGCAGCTCCAGCACATGGTCGAGGTCATGACGGGTATCGGCCGTCAGCTCGGCGTTATCGACGATCGCACGCGCCGCGTGGTTGGCGGCGCCCGCTAGGGCGGCCGCCATGTTCACCCTGGCTCATCTGTCCGACCCGCATCTGCCGATGCCGCGGGCGCGCATCGTCGATCTTCTCGGCAAGCGCGCCACCGGCTACGCCAATTGGTGGCGCAGCCGCGTCGAGTTGCATCGGCCCGAGGCGCTGGCCGGCATCGTGGCGGACATCAAGGCAGAGAACCCCGATCACATCGCTCTGACCGGCGATCTCGTGAACGTCTCGCTGCCCGAGGAGTTCGAGCGCGCGTCGCAGTGGTTGACCGGGCTCGGCCCCCCCGATCGCGTTACCCTCGTGCCGGGCAACCACGACGTCTACGTCGCCACGAAGTGGGGGCAGGGGCTCGGCCGTTGGGGCGCCTATATCGCTGGCGATGGCGCGCCGCCGGCTACTGGCCTCGATGTCTTTCCAACCGTGCGTCGCCGTGGACAGGTGGCCCTGGTTGGCTTGAACAGCGGTGTGCCCAAGCCGCCCTTCTTTGCCACCGGCACCCTGGGCGCGGCGCAGATCGCGGCGACCGAGAAGCTCCTGGTCGAGCTCGGCCGCGAAGGGCTCTGCCGCGTCGTGCTGATCCACCATCCGCCGCTCACGACCGAAAAGCACTTCAAGCGCCTGACCGACGCGGCCGAGTTCCAGGCGATGATCCGCAGGGTCGGCTGCGAGATCGTCCTGCATGGCCACAACCACCGCAGCGAGATCGCCCGCATCGCCGGTCCCCACGGCAGCGTGCCAGTGGTCGGCGTCACCTCCGCGTCAGCCGCGGCTGGTAGCAAGTATGGCCGCGCGCGCTATCACTTGATCGGCATCGAGCGGGCGGAAACCGGATGGCGGATCGGCGTCCAGCTCCGTGCCCTGAAGGCCGACGGTACGGGCTGCGAGCCCGACGGTCGCATTGTATTCGAGAGTGGCGAGCCGCTCGCCCAGGCAGCTTGAGGCGTAAATGGCTTTGTCAGATATCGTGGTAACGCCGGTTCAAGGCAAAGCCGACCTCAAGGCCTTCATCGATCTGCCCAAGCGGCTCTATGCCGGGCAGAAGGGCTACGTGCCGCATCTCGACCTGGAGCGGAAGGAAGCCTTTTCGCCGGCCAAGAATCCGCTGTTCCACCATGTCGAGGTCCAGTTCTTCCTGGCGCGCCGCGCCGGCCGCGTGGTCGGCCGCATCGCCGCCCAGGTCGATCGTGCCTACCTCGAACGCTATGCCGACAGCACCGGCCACTTCGGCTGCCTCGCGGCCGAAGATGACCCGTCGGTCTATGCTGCCTTGTTTGCAGCCGCCGAAGCCTGGCTCAAGACCAAGGGCATGGTGCGTGCGACGGGTCCGTTCAGTCTTTCGGTCAACGAAGAGGTCGGGCTGTTGATCCACGGCTTCGAGAGCCGGCCGGTCCTCATGGTTCCCTGGGATCCCCCCTATGCCGGCGGCCGCGTCGAGGGCTGCGGCTACAAGAAGGTGAAGGATCTCTTCTCCTACGATTACGACGTCCAGAACGCCCCGGAGACGATCGGCGCCAAGCTGCTGGCGCGGGCGGGCATGGGCAACCGGGTGAAGGTGCGTACGGCGAACATGAAGATGTTCGACGCCGAGGTCCGCACCCTGGTCGGCGTCTTCAACGATGCCTGGAGCGACAATTGGGGCTTCGTGCCTTTCACCCAGGCCGAAATCGACCATGCTTCCAAGGCGTTTGGACCGGTGATCGTGCCGGAGCTTGCGGTCTTCGTGGATGTCGACGACGAGACGGTGGCCTTCATCGTGGCCCTCACCAACCTCAACGAGGCGATCCGCGAATTCAACGGCAAGCTGGGTCCGGTGAATCTGGCGAAGCTTCTCTATCGGTTGAAGATCGCCGGCGTCGGCAGTACTCGTGTGCCGCTGATGGGCGTGAAGAAGAAGTTCCGCAACCATCCGCTGATGGGAGCAGGGCTGGCGATGATCGCCATCGATCACTTGAGGCAGAACGGCAAGAGGCTGGGCAAGACCTCGGCCGAACTGGGCTGGATCCTCGAAGACAACAAGGCCACCAACAACATCATCCGCTCCGTGGGTGGTGTGCACTACAAGACGCACCGCCTCTACGAGAAAGCTCTGGTGGGGTGAGCGCTCCAGGTTCCACTCCACCCGACCCGGCTGCATCCGGTTCCGTTCCCCGAGTGTCGGCTTTCGCGCCGCTCGCCAACAAATCGTTCCTGGCGATGTGGACGGCCAACCTGATGTCCAACATCGGCGGCTGGATGCAGAACACTGGCGCGGCTTGGGAGATGACCAGCCTGACGCAGGAGCCGATCTTCGTGGCTCTGCTCGCCGCGGCCGGCACCCTGCCGATGTTCCTGTTCTGCTTCTTCGCCGGCATCCTGGCCGACCGCTTCGACCGCCGCCGTTACATCATCTGCTGCCAGATCTGGATGATGGCGGTGGCCGCCACGCTCGCGGTTCTGGCCTTCCTGGGCAAGCTCGACCACTGGACCCTGCTCGGCCTCTCCTTCTGCATGGGGCTGGGCAACGCCATGAACGCGCCAGCCTGGCACGCCGTCGTGCCGGAGATCGTCTCCGGGCCGCAGCTCCGGCCCGCCATCGCGCTGAACAGCGCCGGCTTCAACCTTGCCCGTACCATCGGGCCGGTCATCGGCCAGCTTCTGCTCAGCCTTGTCGGCGTCTTCCTGCTCTTCGCCATCAACACGTTCACCTACGTGGGCGTCATCATCGCCATGCGGGCCTGGAAGCGGCCGGCCGAGGCGCAGGCCGCTCAGCGCCGCGAAGGCTTTGCCGAGGCCGCGCGGGCGGGCATCGCCTTCGTGCGCGGTTCGGCCGAACTGCGGGCGATCTTCGCTCGCGGTCTCTGCTTCTTCGTGCCCGGTATCGCCTTGGGCACCCTGCTGCCGGTGATCGGCCGCTTCGAGCTTGGCCTCGACGAGTTCGATTTCGGCATTCTCTACGGTGTATTCGGCATCGGCGCCGTCGCCGCCGCCTTCGCCATGCCGAGGATCAACCGTCTGCTGGGCGCCGACCGCGCCAACATCTGGGCGATGGGCATCTCCGCCGCCGCCACGATGCTCGCAGCGCTGGCGATGGTGCCCTGGGTGGTCGGCGTTGTCGTTGCTATCAACGGCGCCTGCTGGATCACCGTCATCGCCAACAACGGCACTTCAGTGCAGATGATCCTCCCCAACTACATGCGCGCGCGCGGCATGGCGGTGCACCAGATGGTGTTCTTCGGCGCGATGGTCGTCGGCTCCTTGCTCTGGGGAAAGATCGCCAACTTCTTCGGCGTGCAAGCTGCGCTGATCGCCTCGTCGGTCGCGTTGGTGCCGCTCACTGTGCTCGCCGCGTCGATCCGGCTGCCGGGCTCGACGATGCCGCGTGTCTGACACGCTTTTGTGCCGTTTCGACCACAAGTGACTCAAAATTTTTCGAGGCAGGGCAGAATCTTCTTGTAACCGTGTCGTTTAGTTGTAGATAGCCAACGTACAAGACGCCCACGCACGTGCCGCTGGCCCTTAGTGGTTACGCAACGACGGAAAGTGTTCTTTTTGGCAGTGCCGGCTTTAGCCGGGTCCGGGAAGGAGCTTCTGAGATGGTTGCTTACCGCGCGGGGCGCGTTCCCCGCTATTATGTCATTTGCCCGGTGAATTCCGGCCGGGCCATGTCAGACACACCTTCCGTGCCTGCTCTGCCGCTCAAGCGGCTTGAGACCCCGTCGAGTATTGGCTGACGCATGCCGTCGGTCGGGCGCTGCCCGATCTGACGCCATACGTCCCGTTCGACTTCTGCACCGAACAATCTGACGTTTTGACGGGGAACCCCCCAGCGATGACCGAGCGTATTTTTCGTTATCTCCGCGAGCAGCAGCCCGAGACGCCGTGCCTGGTGATCGACCTCGACGTGGTCGAGAACAACTTCCGGCGCATGCGTGAGCTGCTGCCGGCGGCCCACATCTTCTATGCCGTGAAGGCCAACCCGGCGGCGCAGATCCTGTCGCGCCTGGCGACGGCCGGCTCGAAGTTCGACACGGCGAGCCGCGGCGAGATCGAGCTGGTGCAGGCCACCGGCGTCTCGATGGATCGCATTTCCTTCGGCAACACGATCAAGAAGGAAAAGGACATCGCCTGGGCCTATCAGCAGGGCGTGCGCCTGTTCGCCTTCGATAGCGAGGCCGAGCTGCAGAAGCTCGCCCGCGTGGCGCCGGGCGCCCGCGTGTTCTGTCGTGTGCTGGTCGATTGCGGCGGTGCCGAGTGGCCGCTCAGCAAGAAGTTCGGCTGTGCGCCTGAGATGGCGAAGGACCTGCTGCGCAAGGCCAAGGAGTGGGGGCTCGATGCCTACGGCATCTCCTTCCATGTCGGCAGCCAGCAGACCGACCTCGAGCAGTGGGACAGGGCGCTGGCCCAGGTCTCGCAGATGTTCTTCGCCCTCGCCGAAGAAGGCGTGGACCTGCGCATGGTCAACCTGGGCGGCGGCTTTCCCGCGCGCTACCGGGCGGAAGTGAACAGCATCGAGGCCTATTGCGAGGCGGTTGGCCGCGCCCTCGTGCGCCACTTCGGCAACCGCATGCCCGAGGTCATCATCGAGCCGGGCCGTTCCATGGTGGGCGACGCCGGCGTGATCCAGAGCGAAGTCGTGCTGGTGTCACGCAAGGCAGCCAACGACCGCAAGCGCTGGGTCTACCTCGACATCGGCAAGTTCTCCGGCCTGGCCGAGACGATGGACGAGAGCATCAAGTACCGCCTGCGCACGAGCCGCGACGGCACGCGCGTCGGCCCGGTAGTGCTGGCCGGCCCGACCTGCGATTCGGCCGACATCCTCTACGAGAAGACGGAGTACAAACTGCCTCTGTCTCTCAAGGCGGGCGACAAGGTCGAGATCCTCTCGACCGGCGCCTACACGACGACCTATTCGTCGGTCGCCTTCAATGGTTTTGCGCCGCTCAAGGCGGTCTGCATCTGAGCTGACACACTTCAGGCGTACGGAACAACGGGGCCTTGAGAAAGGCCCCGTTGCTGTTTATCGACCACCCCTAACCAAGGACGAGGGACGCTGAAATGGCGAAGAAAGTCGCGCGTGGAGCTTCCAGCAAGAAGGCCGTAGGTAAGAAGTACCTCGACTTCAAAGGCCGCCTGGTCATGGTCGGCTTCGGCTCGATCGGCCAGGGCGTGCTGCCGCTGATCCTGCGCCATATCGGCATCAAGCCCGAGCAGATCACCATCATCACCGACGACATGCGCGGCGGCGAGGATGAGGCGCAGCGCTACGGCGTCGAGTTCGTCGAGAAGCGCCTGACTGAGTCCAACGTCCGGTCGACGCTGGACAACCGGCTGGGCCAGGGCGATTTCCTGCTCAATCTCTCGGTGGAGGTCGCCTCGACGGCGCTGATCGAGCTTTGCCAGAAGAAGGGCGTACTCTACCTCGACACCTGCATCGAGCCGTGGCCCGGCGGCTATTCGGACCCGAACCTGTCGGTCTCGCGCCGTTCGAACTACGCGCTGCGCGACACGATGCTGAAGCTCAAGTCACGCTTCAAGGGCGGGTCGACGGCCGTGGTCGCCCATGGCGCCAATCCGGGCCTGGTGTCGCACTTCGCCAAGCAGGCGCTGGTGAACATCGCGCGCGATACCGGTGTGAAGGCGCCCGTGCCGACCACGCGCGAGGGCTGGGGCAAGCTGGCCCAGCGCCTGGGCGTCAAGGTGATCCATATCGCCGAGCGTGACACGCAGGTTTCGCCGAAGCCGAAGGAAGTGGGCGAGTTCGTCAACACCTGGTCGATCGATGGCTTCATCTCCGAGGGCGGCCAGCCCGCCGAGATGGGCTGGGGTACGCACGAAAAGACGCTGCCGCCCGACGGCAAGCGTCACACCTTCGGCTGCGACGCAGCGATCTACCTCAACCGTCCCGGCCTGCTGACCCAGGTGCGCACCTGGACGCCGATCGAGGGGCCGTTCCACGGCTTCATCATCACGCACAACGAATCGATCTCGATCGCCGACTACCTCACTGTGCACGACGGCAAGAAGGTCACCTACCGGCCGACGGTGCACTACGCCTATCACCCGTGCGACCCGGCGATCATGTCGATGCACGAGCTTGCCGGAAAGAACCTCAAGCAGCAGAAGCGCCAGCGCCTGATCGTCGAGGAGGTCACCTCGGGCCGCGATGAGCTCGGCGTGCTGCTGATGGGCCACAAGAAGGGTGCCTATTGGTACGGCTCCCAGATCGACATCCACGAGGCACGCAAGCTCGTGCCCTACAACAACGCGACCTCGATCCAGGTCGTCGCGCCGGTGCTCTCCGGCATCATCTGGGCGCTCGAGAACCCGAACGAGGGTATCGTCGAGGCCGACGAGATGGACTTCCAGCGCAACCTCGAGATCTGCATGCCCTATCTCGGACCGGTCGTTGGCAAGTACAGTGACTGGACCCCGCTGCTGGACCGCGGCGAGCTCTTCCCGGAGGACCTCGACAAGTCCGATCCCTGGCAGTTCAAGAACTTCCGGGTGGTCTGATCAGTTGGTCTGAGCGGTGCGTCGGTCTTGCCGAGCTTCGGCCGGATCGCGCACCGCTCTCACTAAGCCGATCGTCCCTCAGTCATATTGTGATTGCACAGCGCCGAACAAAAAATGCCCTTGGGATCATAGCGGCGTTTTAGTTTTGACCAGCTCGTGTAGTCGGGACCGAAGTGCGCTGCCCAATAGTCGAGGGGCAAGTCTGATCCCAGAAAGCCGGAGAGATAGCGCTTGCCGCCCTTGGCCAGGAACCGTTCATCCATCTCCCGAATAGCCTCAAGACAACCAGGTACCAGCGCGGGAGGCACTCCGGGATTGAGGATCATGACGGAAAAGAACTCCGCCTGGCCCGGTCCCATGAAGAAGCCCGTCGGCTGCTTTCCGGAAATTGGCACCAAATGCACCATGGTTGCGAAGTGCAGGGGCAGGGAACGGAGTAGGTCATCAAGTTCCGACATGACAACATCTTGAGCTACGAGACATTCGTACCAAGGATGCTGCAATTCCCACTGTCCTGAAGCCTTCATCGCCTGGAGGCGGGCTTCATGGCGGAAGAGGTAAGAGTCCATCGCCTCATCTTGGCGATGCGAGACTCTCCAGGGTTTCACATCGCTCCCGAAATCGGCCAGTTCGGGGGCCTCATCGTCGTATTCGAAAGAGACCTGCAGGGAAAACAACCATTCGGCGAACGGCCGGCGCCCCTTTGCCGTTAACTTCGTGCCTTGTAGTGCTGGCGAGCAGAATGCCTCGATAAAATCGGCGTGGCGCTTGAAGACGGCAAGATCCTTCAGCCACTGCTCACTGTCTGTGTACGCCAAAGAGAACGTGCGCACTTGCCTGCCGCAAGGCCGCAACTGAATTGCAGCCTTGGTTATGACGCCAAAGTGGCCCTGTCCGCCAAGGCAGGCGTGGAACAAGGGGGACGCAGCATCGACCCGTTGAATTCTGCCGTCCGCCGTCACCACTTCGAGGGCAGTCACGCGGGAAGCCGCGATACCGTGTTTGAACGATGCGGCGCCGACTCCGCCCACGGAAATAAGGCCCGCAATGGATAGATTGAGATTGTAGGGGGTGATGTAGGGCACACGCGATTCTCTCAATGTCGCGGCAAGCAAGGCAGACCAGCTCGCATTGGCGTCGACCCAAATGAGTGCATCTTCCTGCTCGTGAACGACATCGAACCGATTCATGTGCAGCGTCAGGCCTCCTGCAACAGACAGGGATTGGCCGGATTGACTGAGGCCATTGGCGCGAACTGTCACCGGCAAGCAGTTTTCGTTGGCGTAGGCGATCAACTGTTGGAGGGCCCGGGGCGTCGGGGGCGAGAAGACGGCGGCCGGTTTCGAGTGTGCCAGTCCGCCAAAATCACTACTGAAAGAGACAAGTGAATGCTCGTCGCGGAGCATCGTTTGTCCGATTCTCTGTTCGCACTGCTGGATGTGGTGCGCAGTCCACGGCGACTGCGGCATGCTAGAGAACCTCTTGTCCCGTCAATTCCAGTCGGCGATTGCAGGCGATGACCAAGCCATCGAACATCCTGTCGAAAGCGTCGTAGCATCGGTCGACCAGTCGCATTGCGTCGTGACAGGTTTTCGCTGGAAGGGGCGTGGCATACAGCGCGCGCTCCATCTCCTCGTCGAACAAGGCGTGTGAAAGCTCTGCATCGAGGTGGGAGCGAGAGAAGTATTTCAGTTTACGTTCTTCCCCGGTCTTCTCTACCTGCTCGGCCACTCTTTCAAAGAACACGTGGCCCGACGATTCCACGACGAGCAATAGCGCGATGTTCAGCCACTCGTTGTCGCTTCTGTATACTTCCGCGAGGATGGCGTACGCCGGATCTCGCATGGATCGGGTTGCCTTGCCAAACAGCCAGAGAATGTCTTCGTCGTTGGAAGCCTTGTGGGTCAGATAGTTCCTGTCGTGCAGGAACCATCGTTCGTGGCCGGCATCTTCCAGTCGATGGTGGCGCGCGATCTTTTTCAGATAGGGATCGGTAACCCGCTCTTCATTCAGGCGAAGAATGTCCTGGAAAGTCATGACCCAAAATGTCAGCTCGGGAACAAAATAACGAAGTTCCTCCAAGCTCTTCAGTTGTCTCAAGACATCGAAAAAACGGTGGTTCGCGAATTCCTTTTGTTTGGAGTCGATGTAAGCCTGTACCGTTTTCATGCCGATTCCCGTGACGTTGGGGCTGGAGTGGTCTCAAGATGGCCGTGTGGCATGCGCTTCAGTCGTGCTAGAGATTCGTCGTATTCACACATCAATTCATCGACGCGCAGCCAATCGACATCGGACAGTTGCGTGGTCTGATTGCAAACTCGATCGAGCAAGGTGTTCTGTAGGTGGCCGTGAGCCAAAGCGGTCGCGTAGGGCATGTTGCTGAACATGACCAGCACATGCTTGGAGACGTACCGGGCTGGATAGCGTTGCATCAGATGCTGCTCCAGCTGCTTTTTGAAATTGAAGCGCGGGTCGCGAATTCCCGTTTGAATTTCATGATGATTGTCTGTCGACATTTCCGAAACGGCATCGGTATCTGGTTTGCGCGTCAGGTAGAACGCGGGCATGACCCGCGACCAATCGTCATGATGGAGGTCGAGAAATTCGTTCAGGACGCGGCAATCTTCAAAACCGCAATTCATTCCCTGACCGAAGAATGGAATTAATCCGTGTGCCGCATCTCCGATGAGCAGGCATTGATCCTCGTGATGCCAGGGCGAGCATTGCACGGTGCTCATGTGGCCTGCGGGATGATTGAGAAAATCGCCCGCCACATCAGGCATCATCGGAGCAATGTCCGGAAAGGTCTTTTTGAAGAAGGCTTTGATGCGCGGTTCGTTGTCCAGCTCGACAAGACTGTTCTCTCCCTTCAGCGGTAGGAACAAGGAACCGGTCACCGAATTGTCGAGGTTGGGATTGCCCAGTAACAGGACGGATTCCCTGGGCCAAAGATGCAAGTGCTCGCGAGCCAGGTGGTTCGACGAAGCGCTGGAAATCGCTATTTCCTTGTAGCCATGCGAAATGAAGACTCTTGAGGTCGACACCAGGCCTTGCTGTTGGAGTGATGCGCGGACCTGCGAACTTGCTCCGTCGGCGCCGATTACGCGTTGATAGGCGTGGGTGAACTGACTGCCATCCGACCGTTTGAAGTGTGCTTCTTTTCCCGAGACATCCAGATGCAACAGCCGCGTGTCGAAGTGCCATCGGATCGACGGAAACTTGTTTGCTTCATCCAGGAGTAGTTCGTTCAGATCGGTTCGTTTGATTGCGTTGATGTATTCATCGTGACGGCGGCCGAATGCCTGGTACTTCACCTCGCCTTTCTCGTCGTGAATCGCGCGGGCGCGCATCGGGACCATCAGTTTTTCAACTGCCGGCAAGATGCCGGCTTCGGACAAGGCTGTGATGCCGCGGCATGACATGGCCAAGTTTATGGAACGCCCATTGTCCGATGCCGCGACGCGGCTATCGGACCGAGACTCGAACACGTCGACCTCGTAGCCACGACGCGCCAGGTAAATGGCTAACAGACTGCCAACCAAACCCGCACCAACGATGCTGATGGGCTGCCCGTCACTCTTCCTTCGCGACCGTTTCGTACAGCCAGTCACGGTTTAGGCCTCTCAGGGCTGTGCACTCGCATGGGCGGCCCCGTTTCTATGGAGCAAGCGCGGTCGACCGCTATCCGATTTGTGCAAAAATGGTGGGAGGCCGGAGGCTTCCTTGCCTTTGCGCGGAGGCCACGGTTAAGGTTGCGAGCTGTTACACGGTGGGGACGGGCAGTGCAGGGTGGCCACGATCAATCGGTCGAGGCACTTCGATTCTTTCATCAGACTGAAGCTGATGACGAAGAGGTGCTTAACCGGGCAATTCCGGGCGCATCGTTCAATTGGATTCCCGCTTCGGGCACCTCGTTCACGGGGCGCTTTCGACACGTGTTGCTTGACGGGCTGGTTCTGACGGACCTCGATCTCGGCCAAGCCAGCTATGTCACGTTAGGTGATCGAATTCCCGATTTTAACATCTGGCATTCGATTGGGACGGAGGGCGCCATCAATGGTGGCCCAACGCGTCAGGAGGACCTTGTCGTGGTGCGGCCCGGCGAGGGCGCAACGCTTCATACAGGGGCACCGGCTTGCATCCGGTCATTCGCCGTGCGGCACTCCGTGGTCGCACATGGCCGGGAGCTGGAGCTGCCGCCACCCATTTGGGCTCAGCCTCATGCCGGGCGCTGGCGTATGGCAGCACCCGACGCGAGCACGCAGTTCTTTGCCCGGCATCGGACGATCATGGCACAGCTTAGCGCTCGCCCGTCGCTGCTGGACCACGCGGCAATTCGGGCAGGGTTGCACAATGCCATATTGGAGATGATCGCGGCGCTCGGGGATGCGGGTCGTTTTCAGCCCGACCGCGCCGCGTCTGGGCGCCACACCAGGATCATGCAGCGGTTCGAGCAGATTGCGCAGGAGGCCAGCGACGAGCCGCTCAGCTTGCTGGAGATGTGCCGGCGCACCGGCACGTCGCGCCGCTCGCTGGCGGCCATTGTGTTGGAACGGACCGGAAAGTCGCCGGGAAAGTATCTGCGCTGGCGCCGGCTCTGGCGGGCACGGGCGCGGCTCTCCCAACCGGAGGCGGGGATGAATGTGACGGATGTCGCATTAGGCTTGGGGTTCTGGCACCTCGGCCGTTTCACCGCCGCCTACGCCGCCGCCTTTGGCGAGCGTCCAAGCCACACATTAGCCAGAGCAACGGGCGCCGTGATCGCCATGAGCCAACCGGCCGAGGCCCAGGCTCCATCGGCCGCGAACCTTCGCGGCTTATGAGTGGTTGCCGGACGATCGCGCGCAAAATTGGAGTTGTAGGATCATGACAAGACTGCCTCGTCGATACGTTGTGCAATCGGTTGCAGTCGGGGCGTCGGGTGCCTTGGCGGGCGCGGCCATGACAGGGGGCGCGGTCCAGGCTCAGCCGGCCGGCTATGACCCCAGCGCGATGGCGGCGGAGATTTCGGCGCGCTTGTTCGGCCAGGATGGGCTTGCCCGTCCCGTGCCGACGCAGCCCACCGTCTCGGACCTCGCCAAGGGCCTCGACCGCACGCTCGTGCTGGGCGGCGGCGGAGAATATTACGTCGCCTGGTACTGCGGATTCTTCCATGGGCTCTATGAGCTCGACGTCGATCTCAACGTGGCGGAGATGATCGTCGGGACG
>CALROF020000140.1:0-16750 GCA_943369775.1 Reyranella massiliensis 521 | reverse complement strand
CCCGCGTGGTTCCATCGAACCGCTGATGTTGATGATCCGGCCCCATTTGCGCTGCCGCATTGCGGGGAGCAGCGCCTTGGTGAGGAGCCGCGCGGCCGTGAAGTTGAGGGCGAAGGCCTCTTCCCAGACATCCTCGCCAGCGTCGGGCCCCGTCGGCCGAGAGCCGCCAGCACAGTTTGCCAGGATGTCGATCGGACCCAGTGCCTTCGTGGCTTCGTCGGTGACGCGTGCAAGGTCCTCCGCGCTGGTGACATCGCCCGCGATCGAGATCACGCCGTCCAGGCGTTCAATCTTGTCGGCACGCCGTGCCGTGGCAGCAACGCGGGCACCTTGTTGGGCGAGAAGCCGTACGACGCCGGCGCCGATTCCGGAGCTTGCCCCGGTGACAAGACACGCCTTGCCGCGAAGTTCGTAATCCATATCACCTTAGAGCGTGACGGGCTGGCCTCCGGCAAGAGCACGTTGCGTCGCGAGCGATAGGTCGAGCGCCTCGATGGCTCGGTCCGCATCGAGAAAAGTGGGATCGGCATTGCCAGCAATGCAGTCGACGAAACGGCGCAGTTCGACTTCATAGGGATTGCGGCCTGCTATCGGCACTTCGGTCGGCGGCATGTCGGCTGTTGCGATCGTGAAAGTGCTGTCTGGAACTGCCCCGACGAAGACGGTTTGCAGTGTGAACACCGCGCGCTCGAAGAGGGCTCTGAAGCCGACCGTGAAGGGCGATCCCGGCGGCATCAACCCACTTGCCATGACGCTGGCATGTCGACCGTCGGCATAGTCGAGCAGGGCGGTGACGTCGCCGCCGCCCATGGCGGCGAGCCGCGCCGGGCGGCCCATCAACCAAAGGAGGACATCGAAGTCGAACGTCATCAACTCGATCGCCGGATCGGAATAGTGTGCCTTGCGTCCCGGCGTGTCGGGATGCAGGTAGGAGCCCAGCCGCCAGGTCGAGAGATTGATCAGGCGGCCATGCTCACCCGACAGTGTCGCAGCCTTGACGCGCTCGTAGGCGCCCACCGACCGCATGAGCAACCCGACCTGCAGCAGGCGCTTCGCCTTGCGTGCGGCGGCACGCATCTCCTGCGCGGCATCCATCTCCAGCGCCATCGGCGTCTCGCAGAAGACGTGCTTGGCGTGATCCAGCGTGGAGACGACGACCTCACGGTGGAGTGCGCTCGGCAGGCAGACGTCGATGGCATCGATGTCGGTTCGGCCGATCAAGGCGCGGGCATTGTCGACAGGTGTGGCCCTGCAGATCTCGGCAACCCGGCGAGCGCGGTCGGGGGTACGTGCGAAGACGCCGACGACTTCTACGTCGGGCATGCCGGAGTAGGCGCTTGCATGCACGGCGCCCATCGTCCCTGCGCCCAGGATGCCGATCCTGATCATCGGCCGCGAGCCTATCGTAAATTGCCCTGCCTGGCGTCTCTTGCGCTAAGCTCGATCGATGACAGGAACTGATCCGTACGCGGCGCTGGGCGTGCGACGCCGCATCAACGCCGCGGGTGCGCTGACACGATTAGGTGGTGCGGTGATGGCACCGGAAGTGGTCGAGGCGATGGCAGCGGCCTCGCGCGCTTCGGTCGACATCGGCGAGCTGCAGGACGCCGCGAGCCAGCGCATCGCACAGGCGACCGGTGCAGAGGCGGGGATGGTGACGACGGGCGCTGCGGCAGCGCTCACGTTGGCCGCCGCCGCTTCGATCGCGCGCTGGGACGTGGCCAAGATGGCGGCTCTGCCCCATGCCGACGCCTTTCCGCGCGACATCCTGGTGCCGCGTACGCAACGGACCGGCTATGCCCATGCACTGGCGGCATCCGGCGCGCGACTGGTCGATATCGGTCACAACGACCGCGGCACCGGAGCGGGCGTGCGCGGCCTCGAAGCCTGGGAAATAGAAACGGCGCTCTCGCCGTCGGTCGTCGCCGTGTTCTTCTCGGCCAACGCCACGAGTCTCGCCGACCTGCCGACAGCGGCATCGGTCTGCAAGGCGCAAGGTATTCCATTGATCATCGACGCAGCGGCGCAGTTGCCGCCGAAGGAGAACCTTCGCCGCTTCATCGCCATGGGCGCCGACCTGGTGGCGTTCTCCGGCGGCAAGGCGCTGGGCGGGCCGCAGGCGTCGGGCATCCTGGCGGGGAGGCGCGATCTCGTCGCGTCGGCACTCTTGCAGCAACTCGACATGGATGTCGCGCCCGATACGTGGACCCCGCCCAAGCTGGTCGATCGCGCCAACCTACGTGGCGTGCCGCATCACGGCATCGGACGCGGGTTCAAGGCGGGCAAGGAGGAGATCGTCGGGCTGCTGACGGCGCTCGACCGGTTCATTGCAGCCGATGACGCGGCTGCCAATGCGGTTCTTCAAAAGCGGCTGGAAGCCATTGCCGCCTCGTTGAACGGCTTCGACGTGACCCTGATACCTGCCGCGAAGACCGGCCGGGTGCCCGTCCTGGAGATTGCCGTACGCGATGCGCTGGCCCTCAGCGCCCGCCTGCAGAAAGGCGATCCACCAGTACATCTCTCCGAACGTCATGCGGCGCGAGGCGTGTTGACGCTCGATCCGCAGGTCCTGCTGCCCGAGCACGACGCGCCGTTGTCGGCGGCGCTTCGTGCCGGGCTTCAGTGAGGCTAGGCCGCTCGCAAGATGCCGAGCTGCTGCAGGGCGGTCACGCCGTCGTCGAGGCCGATTTCCTCGGCGACCTTGCCGTCCTTGATGCGCAGGACGGTCGTGCCGGTGAAGCGCATCTCGCGGCCAGAGGCGGCCGGAAGCGATCCGATCAGGAAATCGCCGAAAGCCGGGCCGGTGTGGGTGCCGCCGCCTTTCCATTGGCCGACGACATAGTCGCCTTCGGCGATAAGATCGGCCGCGCCACCGAACTCGAGGTCGGGGAAGGCCTCACGAAAGTCCATCATGAAGTTCTTCACGTCTTCACGCCCACGACGGGGAGCATGCAGCGAGTACTGCAGCAGGATGTCGGGGGCGGCGAGTTCGTCGACGACCTTGGGGTTCCAGGGATTGCCCCAGAATTCGGTGAACCAGCGGCCGACGATGGCCTTGTTTTCCTGTTCCTTGAACATGATGACGATCCTTCGCGCTGTTGCGACCACGATTGGTCCGTAGCCGCACCATGTCCGTCGGAAGGATCGGTAAATATCCGCCGGCGTCCGCGAATAAATTTCGCGGACATGCACGCGAATCAGTCGATGGCGGATTGACCTTCGTCGCGATAGGCCCAGCAGGTGTCGGGCGGCAGGGTGAGGGCAACTTCGCCATCTTGATGACGAGCCGCCGTGCCGAGTTCCAGCACCTCGAGCTTCTGGCCACCGAACTCGACGTCGTAGACCGTCTGCATACCCTGGTAGCGGCGTTCGACGACGCGCCCCGTAAAGTTGTTGGCGGAGCCGCTTTCGCCAAGGCGGATGTTCTCGGCGCGCAGGGCCACGCGGGCGCGGTCGCCGGCGGCGAGGGGCTGCGGCGTCCAGGCTTCGATGCGGCCGGCCTGGCCGAGATCGATGGTCGCGCGCTCGCCCTTTCGTTCCAGCACCTTGCCCAGCAGTACGTTCGAGGCGCCCGTGAAGTTGGCGACGAACGAGTCTGCCGGCCTGTTATAGATCTCGCCGGGCGGCGCCATCTGCAGCAGCTTGCCCTCGCGCATGACGCCGATGCGGTCGCCCAGCACCACGGCTTCTGCCTGGTCGTGCGTCACGTAGAGGCCGGTCATGCCGGTCTGCTTCAGGATGCGTCGCAACTCGTCGCGCAGGCGAATGCGCAGCTTGGCGTCGAGATTGGAGAGCGGTTCGTCGAGTAGCAGGAGCTGCGGTCGGTAGACCAGGCTGCGCGCCAGCGCCACGCGCTGCATCTGTCCGCCCGACAGGGAGGTCACGGGCCGTTCGGCATAGTCACCGAGGCCGACCAGTTCCAGCGTCTCGCGCACCTTCGAGTCGACGTTGCCGCCGCTGCCGCTGTTGCGTCGATGCTTCAGCGGATAGGCGACGTTCTGCTTCACCGTCATGTGCGGCCAGACGGCATAGGACTGGAACACCATGCCGATGTCGCGCTCGCGAGGGCTTACCAGCAGGTTGCGCTCGGGCTCCGACACGACTCGGGCACCGATCGAGATGCGGCCGCCGGTGGGATGTTCGAGGCCCGCGACACAGCGCAGGGTCGTGGTCTTGCCGCAGCCCGAAGGCCCCAGCAGCACCACGATCTCGCCGGCCGGTACGTCGAAGTTCACTCCGTCCACGGCGGGTTTGCCCGCCGCGAACCGCTTTACGAGGTCCTCGATGAGAAGAGCGGAGCTCACTGGCGGTAGCCGTAAGTCTTGTTCCACTCTTCAATCCAGGTGCCGCGCAGCTTGTCGAACTGTTCGAAGTTCGGCACCCAGACCTTGATCGTCTTGGGATCCCAGCCCTTCGGAAAGGCCGGCGGCTCCTTGAGGGAGGTGATGTTGCCCAGCTTGTTGATCATGAAGGCCTGACCCTCCTTGGAGAGACGCCAGTTCATGAACAGCTTCGCGGCATTCGGGTTCTTCGACGCCTTGGTGATGCCGTCGGCGTAGGGAACGATCGGCACGCCCTCGGGCGCGAAGATGGCCTCGGCCGGAGCGCCCTCGACGATCTTGGTATAGATGATGTTGTAGAGCAGCGGTGCGATCGAGACTTCGCCGCGCACGAGCGCGTCGGAGAGCGGAGCGCCAGACGGGTAGAGCGCGATGCCGAGTTCGGCCTGCTTCTTCCAGTAGTCCTCACCCATCACCTGACGCTCGAACATGATGCGCGTCCAGGTCGTGCCGCCAGACGGTCCGATCACCTGACCGATCTGCTTGTTCTTGTATTCGGGCTTCAGCAGGTCGGCCCAGCTCTTGGGGGCGTTCTTCACGAGCTGGGTGTTGTAGGCGATGGCCCAGCCCAGCGTGACGCCCGGCCACAGCTTGGGCGAGACCAGCGCATCGGGGCGGTAGTCGGCGGCGTTCGGCGGGGCGTAGTCCTGGAAGAGGTCAGCGAGCTCCAGCATCAGGCCGCGGTCGGAATGGTTGACCACATCGGCGCCGAGCTTGCCGGCCGCCGCTTCGGTCTTGATGCGGGTGATGAGCTGGCCGCCCGGTGCGCGGACCATCGCCACCTTGATCTTCGGGAAGGTCTTGTTGAATTCCTTGATGACCTCCTGCTGCGTCTCGGCAAAGTCGGCGGTGTAGAGCGTGAGTTGACCTTCCTTCTCGGCCGCCGCGATCAGCTCCTTGGAGCCGAACTGGGTCTGCGCCATCGCCGGCAGGGCGGTAAGGCCCAGCGCCAGTCCGATGGCGGTTGCGGTCATTGTCCTGCGATACATAGGCATATCCTCCGTTGTCTTAATTCGTCAGCTGAGCTGATTAGCCTGCTCGCGCGCTGCCTTGTGCAGCGTCGCGAGAAAGCCAGGTGGTGATCCCGAGCAGGCCGGCCAGCAGCACGGTCTGCACGAGGCTGAAGGCGGCGGTCTTGCCGACGTTTCCGCCCTCGTAATAGTCGAGCAGCAGAACCGCCATTACGGTTGTGTCGCTGGTGTAGAGGAAGAGTGACGAGCCGAGCTCGCGGATCGCCAGCACGAACAGGAGCGTCATCGAGGCGACGACGCCCGGCCGTGCCAGTGGCAGCACGATGGTGCGGATGGTGCCGAGCATGCCGCGGCCGCAGATCCAGGCGGCTTCTTCCAGTTCCTTGTGGATCTGCATGAAGGAGGTCGAGAGTGCCTTCACCGTGTCGGGCATGAAGCGCGCGACGAAGGCCAGCGCCAGGATCCAGATCGTGCCGTAGAGACCGCCCGGCAGGCCGATCCAGGCCCAGAGATAGGCGACGCCAACGACGAGACCCGGAATGGCCACGGGCAAAGTCGCCAGCAGGTCGATCGAGCGGCGGCCACTGACGTGGGTGCGGTTGACCGTGTAGCCGATAGCGAAAGCCAGGGCCCCGCCCACCAGCGCGGTCAGCACGCCGACCTTCATGGTGTTCCAGATCGACAGCATGGTCAGCGGATTGTCGAAGACGCTGTTGAAGTGCACCCAGCTATAGGCCTTGGCGTCGAACAACGCGTCGAAGTCCTTGATGAACAGGAACTTTCGGAAAGCGGCGATGATCAGCGCCAGGGTCGGCAGCACGACCACCACGAAGATATAGATGAGCGCCAGGCTGAAGGTGAACCAGCGCCAGCGGCCGAGCTTCAGGGGACGCGGCCGGAAGGCCTTGCCGGCAACGGTAGCGAAGCTCTTGCCCGACAGCACGCGCTGCTGTGCCCACACGAGGATGGCCGTCACCACCATCAGCAGGATCGCGACAGCGGCGGCGGTGTTGTAGAGGGGCGGGCTCCAGGCGGTGAGCTTGAAGATGTAGGTCGTGAGCACGCTGATATTGGCCGGTGCGCCCAGAGCTGCCGGCACGCCGTAGATGCCCAGCATCACCACGAAGGAGAGCAGCGAGCCCGCGAGGATCGCTGGCGCGATCAGCGGGAAAGTAACGGTGAACAGCGTCGTAAAGGCCGAGGCGCCGGAAACTTCCGACGCCTCTTCGAGACTCGGATCCATGTTCCGCAGCGCCGAGGCGGTGAACATGTAGACGTAGGGCGCGTAGTACATGCCGAACACGAGGATCAGGCCCGACATCGAATAGAAATCGAAACGGAAATCGATGCCGACCCACTTCAGCATGGTGTTGAGCAGCCCGGTCTTGGGCGAGCCCAGGATGCCCCAGGCGACGCCGGCGACCAGTGGCGGCACGAACAGCGGGATCATGCTGGCGCCGGCGATGAAACCCTTAAAGGGCGTATCCGTGCGCACGACGATCCAGGAGAAGGCGAGCCCGATCGCCACGGCCAGGATGGTGCCGCCACCGCAGGCGGCCAGCGCGTTGAAGAAGGCGAGGTGGACGTTCTCGTTACCCAGCACGTCCAGGAAGTGCTTCATCGAAGGGCGGAAGGCGCCGAAGCCGTCGACCACCGGATTGGAGTCGCTCAGCGCGCCGAAGACCAGCATCAGCAGTGGGTAGAGGACAAGGAAAGCAAGGACGATCAGCAGCGCGCCGACCCAAAGCGGCGCACCCCACCGGCGGGGTGCCGGTCGGACCTCATCAGACGCAGGCAATGCAGTAGCACTCGTCGCCGTCAACGCTCGATTCCCTCCCACGATCGTCCGCGGCGATGCCGGCGGCTTCTTCATCGTTGGTGAAATCGTAGCCCATCGGCAAATCAGACGCTACGTTTTGCTGATGAAGCTTCGCTCGCACGATCGCTACGACTATGTCCCACTGCGCGGACGCAAGGACTACTCATGGCCTGATAACCGCAGGCTTGCCGTTTATTTCGCATTGAACCTCGAACATTTCACCTTCGGCGACGGCTTGGGTGCGGAGCTGGTACCGGCGGGACCGCAGCCCGACGTGCTGAATTATGCTTGGCGAGACTACGGCAACAGGGTTGGCGCCTGGTACATGCTCGATGCGTTCGATGCTCTCGACCTGCCGATGGCCGCCCTCGTGAACACGGCCATGTACGACCATGCGCCGCAGCTCGTGGCCGCCTGCCGCGCCCGCGGTGACGAGATCGTGGGGCATGGCCGCACCAATGCCGAGCGCCAGGGCATCCTGGGTGAGACCGAGGAGCGCCAGCTCATAGCGGAAGTGACCAGCCGCATCGCGAACGAAGAAGGGAAGGCTCCGGAGGGTTGGCTGGGCCCCTGGATATCGCAAAGCCACGCCACGCCCGACGTGCTGGCCCATGCCGGCTACAGTTATCATCTGGACTGGTGCATGGACGACCAGCCCGTCTGGTTCCGCTGCCGCGACGGCAAGAAGATCCTCTCCGTGCCCTATCCACAGGAAGCCAACGACATTCCCTCGATTGTCGTTCGCAAGGACGGCGCCGAGCAGTTTGCCGACATCATCATCGACCAGTTCGACGAGATGCTGGAGCTTTCACAGGCGCGGCCACTTGTCATGGGCGTGGCGCTGCACGCCTATATCGTCGGCCAGCCGCACCGGCTCCGACACCTCAAGCGTGCGCTTCGGCACATCGCCGCCCGGCGCGACGCAATCTGGCTCACCACGCCGGGCGCCATCGCCCGACATTGTATTTCCTTACCCGCCGGCATCGTCCCCTAGGAGTTCCATGCGTCTGTTCACGGCCACGCTCGCCACCGAGACCAACACTTTCTCTCCGCTCCCCACCAGCATCGAGAATTACCGCGAGTCGGTGTTCTTTCGCGCCGGCGAGCATCCGACCGATGCGCCGCGCATGTGCACCGCGCCGCTGTTCGTGGGTCGCGCCCGCGCCAAGGCGGAGGGGTTCGAGCTGATCGAAGGGAGCTGCTTTGCCGCCAGTCCGGCCGGCACGACCAACCGCGCCGACTATGAAACCATGCGCGACGAGATCCTGGACCAGCTCAAGGCCGCCCTGCCGGTCGACGGGCTGCTGCTCGGCCTGCACGGCGCCATGGTGGCGCACGGCTACGATGACGTCGAAGGCGACATCATCGAGCGCGCCCGCGCCATTGTCGGCCCGAAATGCGTGATCGGCGTTGAGCTCGATCCGCATTGTCATCTCACGCTGAAGCGCATCGCCGGCGCCGACATTGTCGTGCTCTACAAAGAATTCCCGCACACCGACGTCGTCGAGCGGGCGGAAGACGTGCTCGATCTCGTCCTGGCCACATTGCGGGGCAAGGTGAAGCCGGTGATGTCGGTCTACGACTGCCGGCAGATCCAGAGCTATCCGACGACCATCCAGCCCATGCGCGGCCTGGTCGATCGCATCAAGGCGATGGAGGGCAAGGACGGCATTTTGTCCGTCTCGATCGCCCACTGCTTTCCCTACGGCGACGTACCTGAAATCGGCACGCGCGTCCTGGTGATTGCCGATGGCGACAAGAAGAAGTCCGACGCGCTCGCGACCACGCTTGGCGAAGAGCTGGTGAGCCTGCGCGGCAAGACCCAGCCGCCGTCGTTCGACGTGGCCGGTGGCGTAGGGGAGGGCGTCGCCTTCAACGACCTGCCGGTGGTGATTGCGGATCCTGCCGACAATGCCGGCGGCGGCGCGCCGTCGGACAATACCGACATCCTGCGCCACCTGATCGAGAAGAAGGTCGAGAACGCCTGCATCGGCCCGATCTGGGATCCGATCGCCGTGCGCCTCTGCTTCGATGCCGGGCTGGGGGCGAAGTTCGGCCTGCGTTTCGGCGGCAAGATCGCGCCGAGTTCGGGCCAGCCGGTGGATGCCGAGGTCGAGGTGATCGGGCTGAAGCGCGACGCCTGGCAGAGCTTTGGGCCGACGCAGGTGTCGGTGGGCGACTGCGCTGCCGTGCGTATCGACGGCGTGGAGGTCGTTCTAATTGCAAATCGCACGCAGGCAACTGGCCTCGAACTCTTCACCAACCTCGGCATCGATCCGCGCGAACGCAAGATCGTGGTGGTGAAGTCGACCAATCACTTCATGGCGGCCTACGGTCCAATTGCCAAGAAAGTGATCTACGTCGAATCGAGCGGCCCGCTGCGCCGCGACCACCGTAAGGTCCCCTACCAAAAGGTCGAACGTCCGATCTGGCCGCTCGACCAGGATGCGAAGCCGCGTGGGCTGATCTTCTGATCTCCACGCCGTTGTCGTGCTGGACAAGCAGGACAACGGCTTTGCATACTAAATGAGGGGAGTAAGGGAGACTTTCGTATGCTCAGGCGTATTCTCGCCGGCGCGCTCGCGCTGGCTGTGCCTTTTGTGGCCGCCAACGCGCAGGCGCAGGAAAAGGTGCTTAAGGCGGTCATGCACGCCGACGTGCGCGTCATCGATCCGGTGTGGACCACTCAGACGATCGCCAACATCCATGGCGCGCTGGTCTACGACACCCTGTTCGGCAATGACGGCAACCAGAAGCCGCAGCCGCAGATGGTGGGCAAGTATGAGATCAGCCCCGACCGGCTCACCTATACCTTTACCCTGCGCGATGGGCTCAAGTTCCACGACGGCTCGCCGGTCACGACCAAGGACGTGATCGCCTCACTGAAGCGCTGGGGCGCCAAGGACGGTGTCGGCCAGCGGCTTATGGGCTTCGTCACCAAGATGGAGCCCGTTGACGACAAGACCTTCACGATGGTCTTGCGCGAGCCGTACGGCATGGTCCTGGAGTCGTTGGGCAAGAGCCAGAGCTCGATCGCCGCCATCATGCGCGAGAAGGATGCCCTGACCGATCCGCAGCAGCAGGTGAAGGAATCGGTCGGCTCCGGTCCTTACATCTTCGCCAAGGACCAGTGGGTTCCGGGCAGCAAGGCGGTCTATCTCAAGAACAAGGATTACGTGCCGCGCACCGAGGCGCCGTCTTCCTTCGCCGGCGCGAAGATCCCCGGCGTCGATCGCATCGAGCTGGTGTGGATCTCCGATCCGCAGACCACCATGTCGGCGCTGATCAACGGCGAGATCGACTTCTACGAACAGCCGACCAACGACTTCCTGCCGATGCTCGAGAAGGCACGCGGCGTGAAGCTGATGAAGACCGGCAAGATCGACAGCACGCAGGGCATGATCCGGCTGAACCATCTCCATCCGCCGTTCGACAATGTGAAGGCGCGGCAGGCGATGTATTACCTGATCAATCAGGAAGACTTCCTGCGCACCATCGTCGGCGATCCGAAGTTTTACCGGGTCTGCAAGGGACTGCTGACCTGCGGCGGCCCGTACGAGAACAACGGCGGCAGCGAATTCATGAAGGAGTACAACCCGAAGAAGGCGCTGCAGCTCCTCAAGGAGGCTGGTTACAAGGGCGAGCCGATCACCGTGCTCTCGGCCACCGACCACGCCACCATCACCCCGGCCACCCAAGTGCTGGTCCAGGCGATGCGCGAAGCCGGCATCAACGTCGATGCGCAGTCGATGGACTGGGGCTCGGTCGTGACGCGTCGCGCCAAGAAGGAGCCGCCCGCGCAAGGTGGCTGGAACATCTTCGTGACGACCTCGGGCGGCGTTGGCTCGTCAAACCCGGTGCTGCATACCTGGATCGGTGCTGCCTGCGACAAGGGCCTGTTCGGCTGGCCGTGCGATCCCGAGGTCGAGAAGCTGCGCAATGCCTTCGGCATGGCGGCGACCGAGGAGGAGCGCCAGAAGATTGCCAAGGAACTGCAGACCCGCGCCATGGAGCAGGTCGTGTTCCTGCCGTTCGGTCAGTGGGATACGCCGATTGCCTTCCGTGGCGACAAGATCGACAACGTCGTGCCGAACACCGGCCTCGCCGTGCTCTGGGGTATTACCAAGAAGTGAAATCCGCTAAGCGTAACGGCGCATGACCTCCTATATCGTGCGCCGTCTCTTCGCCACCCTGCCGGTGATGGCGGTGGTGGCGCTATTTGTCTTTTTCCTGCTGCGTTTCGCGCCGGGTGACCCCGCTGCGATCATTGCAGGCGACGACGCCACGGCCGAATCGATTGCGGCCGTGCGCGCCAAGCTCGGGCTCGACCGACCGATGGTCGAGCAGTTCGTCGTTTGGGTGGGCCAGCTCCTCCAGGGCGACATGGGCGTGTCGATCTTCTCGAACCTCGCCGTCACCCGTCTGATTGCCCAGAGGCTGGAGCCGACGGTGGCGCTCACGCTGTCGACCCTGTTCGTGGCGGTGGCGCTCGCCGTTCCCATCGGCGTCGTGGCGGCCTGGAAGGCGCGCAAGCTGGTCGATCGCCTGGCCATGGCCTTCGCCGTGCTGGGCTTCGCCATGCCGACCTTCGTGCTGGCCTATATCCTGATCTACTTCTTCGCCGTGCAATGGCAACTCCTGCCGGTGCAGGGCTACGCACCAATCAAGCAGGGCTTTTGGCCCTTCGTCGAAAGTCTGATCCTGCCCTCGGTGGCGTTGGGCATTACTTACATGGCGCTGATCGCCCGCATCACGCGGGCCTCGATGCTCGAGGTTCTGGCGCAGGATTACATCCGCACCGCCAACTCCAAGGGTCTGGCGACGGATCGCGTCCTGCTGCTGCATGCCTTGAAGAATGCCGCCGTGCCGATTGTCACGGTGATCGGCATCGGCATCGCGCTCCTGATCTCCGGCGTCGTCATCACCGAGACCGTATTCAACATTCCGGGCCTGGGGCGCCTCACCGTCGATGCCGTGCTGAAGCGCGACTATCCGGTGGTGCAGGGGCTGATCCTGGTCTTCGCCGGCGCCAAGGTGCTGGTGAATCTGATCATCGACATTTCCTACGCCTTCCTCGATCCGCGGATCCGGTACTGACATGGCCGTTATCGCCGACGATCTCGACCTGCCGGCCGCCCGACGGTTCTCGCTGTGGACGGCGATGCGGCGCAATCCCACCATCGCCTTCGGCGCCGTGATGCTCGCGGCATTGATCATCATGGCGATCTTCGCCCCCCTAATCGCGACCAACGATCCGTTGAAGCTGTCGCCCGTGAACCGGTTGCGTCCACCATCGGAGCGCTGGTGGTTCGGGACTGACCAGTTTGGCCGGGACGTCTTTTCGCGCACGATCTACGGCGCGCGCGTCTCCCTGATCGTCGGCCTCTCGGTGGCGGCCTTCTCGAGCGTACTTGGCCTCGCGCTGGGTCTCGCCTGCGGTTACTTCCGCAAGGTCGACGGGATCGTGATGCGCATCATGGATGGGCTGATGGCGATCCCCTCGATCCTGCTCGCCATCGCGCTCATCACCCTGTCGCGTCCCGGCCTCGGCATCGTGATCGTGGCCATCGTCATCCCCGAAGTGCCTCGCATCGTGCGCGTGGTACGCGCCGTGGTGCTGTCGATCCGTGCCCAGCCCTATATCGAAAGCGCCATTGCCGGCGGCACGAAGAACATGAAGCTCCTGTGGCGTCATGTGCTGCCCAACACGCTGGCGCCGCTGATCGTGCAGTCGACCTATGTCTGTGCCTCGGCCATGCTGATCGAGGCGGGCCTCAGCTTCCTCGGTGCCGGCGTACCGCCGGAAATCCCGAGCTGGGGCAATATCATCGCCCAGGGGCGCACCTATTTTCAGATCGCGCCCTGGACCATCCTCATTCCCGGTGCCTTCCTCGCCGTCACGGTGCTGGCGGTGAACCTGCTGGGCGACGGCTTGCGCGATCGGCTCGATCCGCGGCTGGCGAGGCGCCTCTGACCATGAGTGCTGCTTCCATCCTCGAAGTCCGTGACCTGCACACGCAGTTTCGAACGCTGGACGGCATCGTCCGGGCGGTCGACGGCGTGTCCTTCCACGTCGAGCGCGGCGAGACGCTGGGCATCGTGGGCGAGTCCGGCTGCGGCAAGTCTGTGACGGCGATGTCGATTCTGCGGCTGATCCCGCCGGAAACCGGCCGCATCGCCTCGGGTTCGATCAAGTTCGAGTGCGAGGAGCTCACGACGCTCTCCGAGGAGCAGATGAAGCGCCTGCGCGGGCATCGCATCTCCATGATCTTCCAGGAGCCGATGACCAGCCTCAATCCGGTGCTGACGGTCGGCACGCAGATCGCCGAAAACGTGGTGCGCCATCTCAAGGTGCCCTGGTCGGCGGGGCGGGACCGGGCGCGCGAGATGCTCGATCTGGTGCGCATCGCCGATGCCCGCCGCCGCCTCGACGAATATCCGCACCAGCTTTCGGGCGGCATGCGCCAGCGCGTGATGATCGCCATGGCGCTGAGCTGCGATCCCCAGGTCCTGATCGCCGACGAGCCCACGACCGCGTTGGACGTCACGATCCAGGCGCAGATCCTCGATCTCATGATCGAGCTCAAGGAGAAGACCGGCACGGCCATCGTGCTGATCACCCACGATCTCGGTGTCGTTGCCGAGACCACGGAGCGCGTCGTGGTGATGTACGCTGGCCGCAAGGTCGAGGAGGCGCCTGTCGAAGGGCTGTTTGCCGAGCCGCTGCATCCCTACACGCGCGGCCTGATGCGGGCGATCCCGCGCCTCGACGTCGAGGCCGACGCCGCCGGCACGCGGCCGCGTCTGCAGGAGATTCCCGGCCTGGTGCCTATCCTCACCAAACCCATCATCGGCTGCGCCTTCGCGCCGCGCTGCGGTTTCGCTACCGACCGGTGCCGCAGCGAAGCGCCGCCGCTGGTCGAGGGCGGCGTGGGCCATACCGTTGCCTGCTGGGAAGTCGAGCGCGTGAGGGCCTCGGCATGAGCGACAAGCTCGATATCCAGCCGGTCCTGCAGGTCGAAGGCCTCGTAAAGCACTTCCCGATTCACGGCGGCCTGCTGCAGCGCCGCGTCGGCGAGGTGAGGGCGGTCGACGGTGTTTCCTTCTCGATCCGTCGCGGCGAGACGCTCGGCCTGGTGGGCGAGTCCGGCTGCGGCAAGTCGACGATTGGCAAGGTCGTGCTGAAGCTGATCGAACCGACGGCCGGACACATTGCGCTGGGCGGCGAGGACATCACCCATCTCAAGCCTGGCGCCATGTGGCCGCATCGCCGGCGCATCCAGACGATCTTTCAGGATCCGTACTCCTCGATGAACCCGCGACTGCCGTCGGGCACGATCGTCGGCGAGCCACTGGAGAATTTCGGCATCGCCCGGGGAGCGGCGCGAGACGAAAAAGTGGCGCAGCTGTTCCGTCGGGTCGGGCTCAGGCCCGAGGCGATGCGCAAGTACGCACATGAATTTTCCGGCGGCCAACGCCAGCGGCTGGGCATCGCCAAGGCGTTGTCGGTCAATCCCGACGTGATCGTGGCCGACGAGCCGGTCTCCGCGCTCGACGTCTCGGTGCAGGCACAGGTGCTGAACCTGCTGATCGACCTGCAGGAAGAGTATGGCCTCGCCTACCTCTTCATCAGCCACGATCTCGCGGTGATGCGGCACATCAGTCACCGCATCGCCGTGATGTATCTCGGCCGCATCGTCGAACTGGCGCCCAAGCGCACGCTCTTCACGCAGCCGCTGCATCCCTACACCGAGGCGTTGCTCTCGGCCGCGACGGCACCTGACCCGAAACGTCGCCGCCAGCGCAAGCGCATCGTGCAGGGCGACGTTCCGAGCCCGGCGAAACCGCCCCCCGGTTGTCATTTCCACACGCGTTGTCCCTACGCGATCGCCGAGTGCAAGGTGACGGCGCCGCCGCTGGTCGAAGTTGCAGAGGGCCATCACGTCGCGTGCCTGCGCCGTCCGGTCGGCGGCGATCCGGGGCCACTCTCCCTGTAAATTCATTTTCTGTGCGTCGTTGTGCCTCTTGCTTGGGCACGGATGCGGATGCTCCTCGACCCCGTGGTCAACGACGGTCGAGAAGGAGTGCCTACAGAAAATGCTTGATGAAAAGCTGGAGCCGATTTTTGCCGATGTGCTGCGCCGCAATCCGGGTGAAGAAGAATTCCATCAGGCGGTGCGCGAAGTTCTCGACAGTCTCGGCGCCGTAATAGCTAAACATCCCGACTATGCCGAGGATGCGCTGATCGAGCGGATCTGCGAGCCGGAGCGGCAGATTATCTTTCGCGTGCCGTGGGTCGACGATCGCGGCCAGGTCCAGATCAATCGCGGCTTTCGCGTCCAGTTCAATTCCGCGCTCGGGCCCTTCAAGGGTGGGCTGCGGTTTCATCCGACCGTCTATCTCGGCACGGTGAAGTTCCTGGGCTTCGAGCAGGTCTTCAAGAATGCACTGACGGGCATGCCGATCGGCGGCGGCAAGGGCGGCTCCGACTTCGATCCCAAGGGCCGCTCGACCGGCGAGATCATGCGCTTCTGTCAGTCGTTCATGACCGAGCTGTCGCGCCATCTCGGTGAGTATACCGACGTGCCGGCGGGCGACATCGGCGTAGGCCAGCGCGAGATCGGCTACATGTTCGGCCAGTACAAGCGCATGAGCAATCGCTATGAGTCCGGCGTTCTCACCGGCAAGGGGCTGGCCTGGGGTGGCTCGCGCGTGCGCACCGAGGCGACCGGCTACGGCGCCGTCTACTTCGTCGAGCGCATGCTCCGCACGCGCGGCCAGAGCTTCGACGGCAAGAAGGTCATCGTGTCGGGCGCCGGCAACGTTGCGATCTACACGATCGAGAAGGTGGCGGAGCTGGGCGGTAAGGTCGTCGCCTGCTCGGACTCCAACGGCTACGTCCTCGACGAAGCCGGTATCGACCTCGACCTCCTGAAGGAGATCAAGGAGAAGCGGCGCGGCCGCGTGGAGGACTATGCCAAGCAGCGCGGGGCAGGCGCGACCTACGTGCCGGGTGGCTGCATCTGGGACGTGCCGGCCGATATCGCCATGCCGTCGGCGACGCAGAACGAGCTGACAGGACGCGACGCACGCACGCTGGTGAAGCACAAGGTGTTGGCGGTCGGCGAGGGCGCGAACATGCCCTGTACGCCCGAGGCGGTGCGGCTGTTCCTCGAAGCCGGCGTGCTGTTCGGGCCGGGCAAGGCGACCAACGCCGGTGGCGTGGCGACCAGCGCGCTCGAAATGCAGCAGAACGCCTCGCGCGACTCCTGGAGCTTCGAGGCGACGGAAGAACGCCTAGCCGGCATCATGAACGGCATCCACGACCGTTGCGCCGAGGTCGCCGACGAATACGGCTCGCCCGGTAACTACGTGCTGGGGGCCAATATCGCGGGCTTCATCCGTGTTGCCGAAGCCATGCGCGCCTTTGGCGTGGTCTGACGGGTGGTTGACGATACATAACGTTATAATGTACCAAGTCATGGATGAACGTACTGTCCGGTTCGGCGATCGTCGAGGCCAGCGAAGAAGCCGTCCTCGACCGCATCGTCGATCAAGATGTCACCCTCGCGGTGTGGGCGCGGCCCGCGCCGTCGGGGCTGGCGGCATGGCTCGACGCT